>MFCX01000012.1 GCA_001777055.1 Candidatus Daviesbacteria bacterium RIFCSPHIGHO2_02_FULL_39_12
ATTTAAATTTTATTCGGAAGGCTCAAGAAGAATTAGCAGATGAAAATAGGAAAGAAAAAAACCAAGCCTAAGTTTAAGGTGAGCTATGAGTACATTCCTAGTCCGGATGCTGCCGTGCGTCGCCAGAGGCTATGCCGGCGGCACGAGGAACGGGTTATTTTAGCAAGATGAAAAAATTACAGGAGAAAACTACATATTTTTTTGTTGATGTTTTGTTATCTTGTTATTGCTTTTCTTGTGATTTATGATTTAAATGGTGTTAAAATACTCCCCTATGGAAGAAAAGCAGCACAAAAAAGCCCAATTTAATAAAATTTACGCCAACATCCCGCTAGGTCTAAGAGATGAAATTGTGGTTGTACTGGAAAACAACGAACCATTATCCTGGAATGCTGCCAAAATAGAGATTGATAATGATACAGATAAGGTAGATGAAATCTTAGATAAACTTGATAGATTGGGTTTGTTAAAAGAGCATACGGAGGATCAACATGGATAAGAGCGAGGAAGACAAAAAGCTTCAGGAATACATTAAAGAGCTGGTGATAGCCAGAATCAATGCTCTTTCTAAAGATTTAGAGCTCTCAGTCGGTGGTGAAAATATTACCAGAGAGCAGATTGTAGAAAGCGTTAAAAAGGGTAATGAGCTTGGCCAAGAGATTATTGAAATGCAACTGAAATTCTTAAGAGATGTTGCTGAAGGTAAAATCTACCAGAGTGAATAATTCTATCCTTGTCACCAGACCCAATCATGATTTTCCCACCACTTACCTCTACTTCTGGAGTGAGTTGGTAATTGATGAAGCAAAGAATAAAGATATCACCGTATTAGATTTAGATGGCAAGAAAGCCAATAAACAAAAATTTGTTAGTTATATCAGCAGAAACAATCCTCGCCTCATCTTTCTAAACGGTCACGGATCAAAAGACTCTGTGGCAGGTTATGATAATGAGGTATTGCTTGATGAAGGGAATTGCGGAGCATTGCTTCAAGAAAAAATAATCTATGCCCGAAGCTGTGAGGCAGGCGCAAAACTGGGTTCATTTAGCATAGAAAAAGGTGCAGCTACCTTTATTGGTTACAATAAAGACTTTTGGTTAATCCGTTCAAAAGAACGAGGCACTAAACCATTAACTGATCCAATCGCCAAACTCTTTTTAGAGCCATCAAATCTGGTTCCAATTACCTTAATAAAGGGTAATAGTGCCCAAGAGGCATATCAAAAATCCCAAGATGATATGAGAAGAAACTTTAGTTATATGATTTCCAGTAAAGCTTCCCAGGAAGAGAGAGATGCTGCCTTTTTTCTTTTTTCCAATTATACCTGCCAAGTGATACTGGGAAATAAACAAGCTAAAATTTAAAACTGTCATAGATCTTTATGACTAAAAATGAAATTGCTATTAAGAGGAAAGAGATTGAAAATGAGCTTTTGGAAATGCTTAAGGAAACCGGGAGTGACTTTGGCTTGGAGAATATTAAGGATATTATCTACAATGAGGATGGACAGGACAGTTTAACCGATATTATTGCTATGTTTGACACCGGTCAGGGGATGTCTGAACTTGAGGATATTTTAGAAACTGTAAACGAAGCCTGGAATTATTTCCCACACAAAATCCTTGGTGGTTTATCTCCGATAGAGATGATGCAGCAAGACAACGGAAGATTGAAAGAAAAAATGTGTATCCCTAAAACTGAAGGAATCAGTAAAAGATATTGATATATAGAAAAAGATTACCTCCTTATGTTTTAGATAAATCCATGCAACCAACTTACGATTTAGATAAAATAAAATTTGCAACTGATGGGCCAACATTTGAGAAGGCAGTGGGATTGTATGAGAGCGGAAAAGTAACCCAGTTTGAAGAAGGCATCGGCGCTTATTCTGCCATTGTGCAAGGCAGCCAACCCTATCGGGTTTTGGTGGAGGCGTGTCGCTATGACTGTGGCCATTGTGAATGTTACCTTGGTCAAAACGATACGCTTTGCAAACACATGGTTGCTGTTGCAATTTACGCAGTTTCCGGCGGCAAGCCCTTAAGTGATGAGGACAAGCGACTTGTAACTGGGCCCACTTGTAGCGGTCGTCTAGGAGTTTTGACTAAGAAAGATTTATCTGCCTTCAAAAAAGCGATCACTACCGCCATGAGACATATCAAGCCATACATAGGTCCTGCCCGCATTTGGTTTGCTTATCAAAATTCACTCTCGGAAGGGTGTAATCGTTTATCGGCAATTGTGTCTGATTTACCCGTAAGTAAACAGACCGCATGGTTGTTAGTTGATATGTTGTTGCGGCTGGATAAAAAATTAAGCACAGGCGGAGTAGATGACTCCGAGGGCACGGTTGGCGGATTCATTGAGGAAACAGTCAATGTGCTTAAAGAATATACAAGAGTTGATTCCTCCTGCAAGGAAACATTTCGCTTGCTTGAGGGTCGCGAAACCAGTTTTGGCTGGGAAGGACCGCTTTTAGCGCTTGTCAAAAATCCTCAGATAATGTCAATATAAGCAAAGCTTGCCTTTTGCTGTCGCAAAACGTAAATCCACCCCAAGGGTGGACATTTTTTGCTTGATGAAAGATTATTGTTTTTTTGATTTTGTGATATTATTAATTTAATGTCCAAAAAGGCGTTTGTGGTTATTTTGATATTAAGTGTGGTGGTATGGTATATCTCACGGTATATTGTTCCACTTTATGGAATTTTCATTCAGAGACAATTCAAGATAAATATTTTTGGAGATAGTTGCTTATCGACCGGTTATCCACTATCATACTGCGCAGATAACAATTTCAGCCTAGTGTTAGTTGGTTCGCTTAATATAGCTATTTGGTTTGTAATAATCTGGTTAATTTGGAAAATTATTTCTTATTTCTCTGGTCGTGTGAAACAATAACTTCAAAAGTAGAGAGTGATGTATTCCCCGCTAAATCTGTGGCTAATATTTTTATTACATATTTTCTTCCGTCAATATGTTAGATAACGATACGTTGTATACAACGGTGATAGGTGTTTTGTAAATAATCGGCTGTGCCGAAGACCTGAAAGAACGTATGATTCGTCATCAAAAGGGTCAAGTTCCTGCTACCCAAAAACGCTTACCGGTAAAATTAATTTGTTATTTTGCTTTCTCAAATAAGTATACTGCCTTCAATTTTGAAAAATATCTTAAATCTGGTTCTGGAAGAGCATTTTTAAATAAACATAAATTTATTACAGATATACTTGTTGTGAGAGGTAATAAAATTCTTCGTTGTTGGAAGAGAAACAACTCCACAAGACATCATCTTGGGAACTCTACAGGACAAACTTGATGTAATTGTAAAGCGAATGAATGCAGCTGAAGATGATGTTAACGATTTATTCATCTACAATGGTACAGGAAGCAAAGGGATTAATTTAGGACAAAAAGCTATTGGGATGCATGAATCTTTATTCAATTCAAGGAATTACTCAAGATGATAGAGTAATTTTAGATATTCAAAAAGAGTGGGATAAATTAAAGGTAACTTAATACTGATAACTCATGTTACGCAATTACCCTTGTCATTCCCATGAAAGCTTGTTCTCGACTCCGATCGAGGATGAGAATCTATACAAATAAAAAACATGGATTCCCGCCTACGCTCGCCTCGCTGCGAAGCGGGCGGGAATGACACTGCGTAAGGTGAGTAACTTACAGAGTTTATCCGAAATGTCGGAGTATTAAATTACGTTAAAGTTTATTTTATCTGGTTGGAAGTCCATAAAACATTGGTATTCTTACTCCCGTCCTGCAAAAAAAGTGTTAGGAGATATTGCGGACAATAAGCTACTTACTAGAATTTTTGTTAAAGATTTTTTGGGATAAAAGGATACTATACGAATCTGACTGAGGAAACCAACAAAACTATTATTGATCACTACCACAACCTCTGGTATGTAGAGTAGGCGTTTCGAATTAGCAAGAGTGATTTGGCAATGCGGCCAACCTATCATTTTAAAAAACAAACCATTGAGGCACATGTCCTCATCTGCTTTATGGCTTTGACAGTATGCAAATATATGGAATTAAAAGCTGGAAAATCAACAAAAAAGATTATTAAGCTCCTCAAAAGTATTACCGATGCAAAAATACTCAATAAGATTACCGGAAAGGAAATAATTATGCGTCAGGAATTACCCGAAGAGATAAAGCAATTGTAGAAGAAGATCATGCTACATTAGAGGAGGCAATCTTAAGTCTTAATGATGCAATTTCATCTCATGTACAGGCTGCTTCTAAATTAGGTTTTCCGGATGAGTTAACATTTAGGCCAGCGCCTAAGGAATATTGGGATAAACTAAGGCAGATTACCAAGGTTAAACAGGAGAAGCCTTTTATTTCCCCATTTCAGCTTTTTACTGTTCTTGCATCTCAAGGCAGAATTTTAACTCATGCCGAAATATAAACCCCTTAAGTATCGTGATGTAACAACTATCCTTAAAAATCTAGGTTTTCAACAAGAAAGTGGGACTGGTTCTTTTCATCAGACTTGGGTTTTAACAAGAGACCATATAAGTTATGCTGTCACTGTTGCATTCCATGGGGCCAATAAAGAGTTTAAACGAGGGATTCTCGATTCAATGATTCGTCAAAGCGGTTTTCCAAAAAAGGAATTTTACGAAGTTCTTAAAAGAAAATAAGCCCCCTGTAAGCTAGACGAGTTTCCTCGCGCAAGGCATGAAGCCTACTGAAGAGTAGTTTTGGGGAAAGTTGTTGACAAAACTATATCAAAACTGTCATTCCGGACCCGCTTCGCCGAAGCTTCAGCGAGGCGAGGCGGGCGGGAATGACAAATGTATGTCAAGGATTCTGAACTATTACAACCGGGCGCCGCACTTTACATAGACTCTTTTTAGGGTTAAACTAGAAGCAAATGCCCAAGGATAAACCTAATAAAAATCCACCTACTGAGTTCTTTACTCCTAAAATGATGGAGGCCGAGGAAATTAAAACCCTGCTTTCCTGGCAAGCTCCGGCTCGCCCCTTCAGGAAAAAAGACAGATCCTACTATACAACTTTGGCGGTTATTGTAATTCTGCTGATCCTAATCTTATTTTTAGCCAAAGAGTTTCTGCTGATTGCCGCACTTTTGTCTTTAACTTTTGTAGCCTATGTTTTAGCGTTTGTGCCTCCTCACCCAATTTCTTATAGAATTTCCACGCAAGGAGTTACCATTGGAGAGGATTTTTATTTTTGGCACTTTTTAGATGCATTTTGGTTTAGTCGTAAAGAAGGCTCAAATGTGTTACATATCCAAACCCGCTTGCGTTTCCCTGCGCAACTGATGTTAGTTTTGCAGGGTGTAGATGAGGAAAAAATTAAAAAAGCAGTGGCCAGGTTCCTGCCCTTTGTAGAAGTTCCCCGTAAATCCTGGCTGGAAAAATGGTCGGAAGGATTACAAAAAAATTTCCCTTTGGAAAATATCCATAGATAGAAAGACACCTCGAAGGTGAGCCTTGACTCCTTCGAGGTGGACAGATAGTACCCATAAAACCATGTAGTGGCTGCGGCAATCTAACAGTGCTAAAATACCCCTACTGCGGTAAGTCAGTCTTACCAGCAAAGTTTGACTTTGCGCCTGTAGCTCAGTGGAAAGAGCGCGACGTTGCGGACGTTGAGGCCGGGGGTTCGATTCCCTCCAGGCGCGCATAAAGGTGGGATCGCTTAGTGGCCTAGAGCGGATGTTTCGAAAACATCTGTTGCCGAAAGGTGACCGCAGGTTCGAATCCTGCTCCCACCGCATTTCGGGATAAGTATGTAAAAGAGTCATTAAGTGGAGAAAAAGGATTATTGGGATTAGGAATATATTGTTCTCTAGTAACCTGCATATATGGAATATCTTTATTAGGAGGTGAAGCAACTGGCCTGTTAGTGTAGAATAAATTTAATGAGTGAAGCAGGAACTGATATAGAGCAACCGGTAGAAAATAAGTTTGGAAAAGAATGGAAGAAGTTAGAACCTCCTGTGGTTGGCGTCGTGGGAGCGATTGATGATATCGGAGAAGATGTTGAAGAAAACAGGATAGGTTTAAGTGCAAAGCAACTGCATTCTTGAAAGTGAGAATATTGCACCTCCTAAATAGATCGGAATATATCAAATTATGGCTTGACATATAAGGTCAATTAAGGTATATTTACATCATAAACGCCTCAGCTAGTGCGAAAGCCCGCTGAGGTTTTTTATTGCTTATTTTATGATAAAATTCCTCTATGTCTAAATCGGTTTTATTTATTGATGGCGAGAATTTTCTCCATAAAGTTGAGGAGGTTTTAAAAGAAGAAGGAATCGCTAAACATATCTTCGATTTGGCTCTAATTGATTTGAATAAGTTATTTAAAGAGCCACTCAAAAGCTTTGATATTTCCAGAAAAATATTTTATGTTTCCAGGTTGCATGTTCATCCCGAAACTAAGAAGAAGTCACTAGAGCTTATTAAATTCCAGAGGAAATTAAGAAACAATCTGGTTAAACAGGGCTATGAATTTGTTATTGCCGGTAATGTTAGGGCTCAAAAGGTGGGAGATAAAATTATTTTTAGAGAAAAGGGTGTAGATGTAAAAATAGCTGTTGACCTGGTGGCTTTTGCCTGTGATAAAAAAATGGATTCAGCTGCCCTTTGTAGCTCAGATTCTGATTTACAGCCTGCTGTAGCAGAGTTAAAAGACAGAGGTGTGGAAATAGTTTATGTTGGTTTTGAAACTAATCCAAATAAAGGCCTAGCTTACACAACTAATAGGACGATTTTGTTGAGAAATCCTGAAGTAATTGAGGCTTGTCCAAAAGGAAAATAACATTGGTGACAAAAAAGGATAAAGTAAAAAAACTGCTTATAGAAGCGGAAAGGTGTTTAATTCTTGGAGAAAATCCTAATGCCGAGATAATCTCTAGGCAGATTGTAGAGCTTAATCCTAACAATTCAGAAGCTTATTATTTCCTGGGTGAGGCTTTGTGTAAGCAAGGAAAATTCCAGGAATCAGTGGACACACTGAAAAAAGCAAATAAACTACTTCCTAATCATCCTAGAATTGTTCACCTTCTTGGCTGGGCAATATTTATGAATGGTGATGTAGAACTGGGCAGAAAGCTTATTAAACAGGCTTTAGAGAATATTCCCGATGACATACAAATTTTATGCGATTTAGCAGTATTGGAGACCAGGCAAGGAAATGGTGATTTAGCAAAAGAATATGTTTTAAGAGCTTTTGAAATTGACGCGATTCATCCTTTAGTACAAGAAGTGTTTAAAACAGTAGTACATTTTGATAAGGAGAGAACCAGGCTTACAAGAAAGATAAATTAAGCAGAAAGTGTTAAAATTTGTTGTGTTTGTTGCAGGGTGAGTTTGGGATAAGGTGGAATTTCTATCCAGTTGGTTGATCGAAAGTTATCCCAGCTTGCCCGCACTTCGACAGGCTCAGTGTAAACTTGCCCTTGTAGGCTAATGGATAGACCACAGGATTCCGGATCCTGATATGTGGGTTCGAATCCCACCAGGGGCGCTGTATAATTTAAGAGGATGAAAAGAGAATTTTCTGCAGGCGGAATAGTTTTTAACAGTAAAGGTCAGGTATTAGTTACCCAGCATTCCCAAAATAAACATTGGAGTTTTCCCAAGGGTTTAATTGATCCGGGGCAAACTTCAGAGCAGGCTGCTGTTAGAGAAGTGAAGGAAGAGGGGGGAGTGGAGGCTGAAATCATCGGTAAAGTAGGATACAGCAAGTATGTATATACGCTAAATGGGGAAAAAATATTTAAAGTTGTAACCTATTATTTGATGAAATATAAAAGCGGTGATATTGCCGACCATGACTTTGAGGTTTCAGACCTTGGCTGGTTTGAACCAGAGGAGGCTTTAAAAAAGCTGACATTTTCTCAAGACAAGGAGCTTTTGAAAAAGGCATTAAAGATGATTAATGATTGACGATTTCACTATTTTACTTGGCGGTGTCTGTTTGAAAATATCCGAACGGAACTGGCTGGGCTCGGCGGGCGGAATTCCCCCCAAACCCCCCTTCCGCCCGCCCGCAGAAGCGACCCTTTCGGATTGGACGATTTCAAGTTTTTCTTTGGCGGCAAATTCTTTTTTAACCCAATTGTCCCAATAAATACAAATTTCCATCTTTATCAACAGCCCACTGATGATAAATGAAAACCTTTATTGATTTGGTGGTTGGATTTTTAAGAACTTCCGAGCCACCTATTTCAATATACCCATCTTTTATTTCATCGGTGCTCGTGTTTTGATTAACTGACGACCAGCTAAAATTTATCAAACAGCTCTTAAAGTCACTTTTAGTAATGATAGCTTGCCCGCATTTTTCGCTCATTTTTTGCCAACCACCCTCCCCGCAGTCATAACAGTCTACAGAACTACTATTTGAGTTATACCCAACTATTTCAACATCATTGATTGGTTCACTCGTTGATTTGTAATCAAGTATATTTATGGAAAATTTATACTTTCCCCCAAGCTCAAACTGCTTTGGACTATTTGCGAACAAAATCATTTCTTTATCAGATAGTGAATAAGTTTCAAGACGTTTGTTATTTTCCGAAATAACAATGTTGTCTCTCATGCAAGGTTTGCATTGAGCTCCTTTTGGACACGGAGGACAGGTATAAAATTTTACAACATATCCCTCCGTGTTATATGTTCCAGAATTAAATTTGTTTAACTTAATTTCGTGAACTGGATAAAAAGCGAAATTTGAAGTTCGAGGGTAAGTTGTATTGTTTTGTATATTCACCCGTGAAGGTTGTTGCTTATACAAAAAATAAAATACTCCGACGGCAATAATAATTAAAATAACTGCGAATATCCAAATAAATTTTTTGTTCATATATTTTTTTACTTTAATAATTCTTCAATTGGAATACCAAATGCTTTGGCTAATTTTGCCATAATAAGCACAGACGGCTTTTTAATAACACTACTCTCAATCTTTGTAAGAGTAGTGTATTTCACACCAGATTTCTTGGCAAAATCCTCTTGGGATAATCCCTGTTTATTTCGGCACTTTTTTATATTCTCGCCTATGTTGATTTCTATTGCCATATTATCACTAATTTGATAGTATTAAAGTGTTATGCTATCCTT
>MFCX01000013.1:0-2264 GCA_001777055.1 Candidatus Daviesbacteria bacterium RIFCSPHIGHO2_02_FULL_39_12
CAGAACAAACCTTCACAGGTGCGGGCCAGCTGGTTCCATTTACTTTTCAAAATCCCACTATAGGAGCAGAGAATTTTATCTTTGTCCAATTTATCGGCAAAGATGCGCAGGGCCGCACTACTCAAACCTCACCTTCAAATCCTGCTATGCGCGTTGCCATTACTATCTTGGGACCCAGTCCAGTTATTATCGGTTCAGCCTGTAATATTGATGTTGACTTAAAAGACGGCAGCTTAAAGTTTACTGTTTTGGGCAGCAATTTCGGCGCCAGAGACAGGACTAAATCAAAATTGTTAGCTGATAGTTCTGAACTGGAGGTTAAAGAATGGACGGACCGGAAAGTTGTTGCCAGAATGGCAAATCCGCCGGATACTTCTGCCGGTAAAACATACACCGTAACCCTCACCCGCGCAGATGAAGCTCAAGCGACAGCCACCTGTGATGTTAACACCCCGCAAGTCAGCTTGGAGGCAAAGGTATTTTGCCGCACACCGACCAATTTTGAACAGGATAATGTGGAGATGTCAGTATTTGAAATGGTGGGTGTAGGCACAAGTATATCCGGCGGCCGTTTAAACGTTGCATCCAGTTCCCGCGAAACTGTCCGGATTGACAGAAATAAAGTTATTAATAATGTCAGGGCTAAGGTCAAACAAGGAGCTACATATATCGTATGTTTACTTGCTCCAAAAAGCGTCAGAGCCTGCACTGATCCGTTTACAGCTGTGGCAGAGGGTAATAATAAACTGGCTAATTTTAACTTGCCGATAGGAGATTTAAATAGCGATTGCCGTATTAATGCAGTAGATGCCGGTATGCTAAAACAACAATGGGGACCTGTTAATGCCAATAAAAATTGTGATTTAAACGGTGACGGTAAATGCAATTCGTTTGAGTGGAGTTGTATGCTGCATGATTTTAATAGCACTTGCGCCAGTGAGCCCAGGTAGTATAGCTTAAATATATGGATACAAATATTGAGTTGTCTAAAAAAAATAACTTACCTAAAATAATTTTACTGGTTTTGGCAGTTATTATTGTTTTTGAAGTAGGTTTTGCCGCCTGGATTTTGACCAGGCCAATAAATCAGAGTCCTGCCGCTCCCCCGCCGAAAGTCTCGGGAGGTAAATTAATTTTGACAGCGCCCAATCGGATTTATAAATCGGGCGACATAGTTTGGGTAACAATCGGCGAAACAACCGGATCCAAAAGCGTTGAAGGTACGGACATAGTAATTAAGTACGATCCTAAAGTTTTAGAGGCCTCAAGCGGAGCATTTGAGAAAGGCACATTTTATAAAGAATATTCTCCTATGTCTTTGGATCCTAAAACCGGTACTGTGCAAATTTCCGGTATTCAAGGTTTCAATCAAAAGCCAATCGTCGGGACAGGAATTTTTGGTAACTTTAAGTTTAAAGTAAAACAGGGGGTAAAAACATCGGTGAAGCTGGATTTTACTCCCGGTTTAACCACTGATTCAAATATGGTGGATGCCTCCTCCGGCAAGGATGCTTTGGAGGAAGTGTTTAATTTAGTTTTGGATATTCAGTAAGATGAAATATTTTGTCATTTTAGTTTTGCTGCTGACGATTTTGGTTAACCCTGCAGGCGTTTTGGCTGCAGGAGCTACACTGTCTCTTTCTCCTTCAAGCGGCACTTTCAATAAAGGGTGCGCTTTCAGTTTGGAAGTAAAGCTGGATACCGGAGGTTCTCAAACAGACGGCACAGACGCCGTTCTTTTTTATGATGCCTCCAGGTTTAATGCTACAAGTATTAATTCAGGTACCATTTACGGGGATTTTCCCGGCAACAATATTGATTCCGGATCAGGCAGGATTACCATTTCCGGGCTGGCAGCTGTCAGTAGTGCTTTTACAGGCGCGGGCACATTGGCTACCATAAATTTTACAGTGAAGGATGATGCGCCTACAGGTGTCACTCAAGTTAAATTTGACTTTGACCCAAATGATAAAACTAAAACTACGGATTCAAATGTGGTGGAAAGAGGCACGATTGCCGATGTTTTAAGTTCCGTGGTCAATGGGAATTACACCATAGGTACAGGCAACTGTACAGTTGCAGGCGCGCCTGTCAGCGCTTTGCCCTCAACAGGTATTGGTCAAGGATCAATTTCTACCCCATCAGCTGAGATTCCGATGAAAAAAACTCCTGTTCAGACTCTGCCTCCTGCCGGATCCGAGCAGCTCACTTTTACTGTTGTCATATTAGGCGTTGCAATGACAATTTTGGGGATATTGGGACTG
>MFCX01000013.1:2275-32462 GCA_001777055.1 Candidatus Daviesbacteria bacterium RIFCSPHIGHO2_02_FULL_39_12
AACTTTTAACTTGTATGTTACTCTCTACCTTAATCACTGACTTTTTAGAGTATCTAGAGTTGGAGCGTAATACTTCCCAACTGACCATTAAAAACTATGATCATTATTTAAAGCGCTTTCTGGATTTTACAGGAGACATTGACCCCAAAGATATAGATTTAAATTTAGTTAGAAAATATAGGCTACATTTATCCAGATGGACTGATTCTAAGACCCAAAAGGGATTAAAAAGGATTACTCAAAACTACTTTATGATTGCTTTAAGGGCTTTTTTAAGGTATTTGGCCAGAATTGATATTACTTCCCTATCTCCTGAGAAAGTAGAGCTTGGCGAAAACGACCCACGTCCATTAAAGGTTTTAGATGATACTCAACTTAGACAACTATTAGACGCTCCCGATAGCGGCAAAAAAGACGGGCTTCGTGACAGAGCAATTTTAGAAACTCTCTTTTCCACCGGCCTTCGGGTTTCAGAGCTTGCTAAATTAAATTGTGATCAAATTAATCTGTCCAGACGTGAGTTTGGGATTGTAGGAAAAGGAGGTAAGGAGCGGGTAGTATTTTTGTCTGACTGCGCATGTGAATGGTTGGGTAGGTATTTAGGAATAAGGCATGACTCGTTTAAACCGCTCTTTATTCGTTATCAAGGTAAGGTTAATCCCCAAAATTATGGTGAGTCAATGCGGCTTACTCCCCGCTCGATTGAGCGGATTGTTGAAAAATATGTTAAAGCTTTAGGGTTTTCTGTAAAAGCTACTCCGCACACGCTTAGGCATAGCTTTGCCACTGATTTGTTGATAAACGGAGCTGATATACGCTCGGTTCAGGAGATGTTAGGCCACAGTAATATCTCTACTACTCAAATTTATACTAAGGTTTGATTACATGTTACAATGATTAAGTGGGTAATTTCTTAAAGCTTATTACTTTTGTTGCTGTGGCGGGATTGTCTTTTTATATCCTGCGATTTTTAGATGCGTCAATTTTAACCACACAGTCAACTTTTTCTAAATTTGCCCTGCTGACTATATCAGGTATTTTTTATACTTCCTTTTTGACTGCTCCCCTCTCCGTTGTTTTGTTTATTATTTTGGGTTCTTCAACCAATATATATTTGGTCATTCTTTTTGGAGGATTAGGCGCAGTGGTTGGTGATTTATTAATAATAAAATTCTTCCGAAAATTATTTAAAGCTTTTTCTTTTGTGAAACATGCGGAAAGTTTTAAAACGGCAAAAAAGATTGCCAAGAAATATCATCTGAATTTAGTGGGTCTTATTATCGGAATGGCGATTGTAGCCTCTCCTTTCCCGGATGAACTTGGTCTGATACTTTTGGGTGTTTCTTCTTTATCTTACTTTCAGCTGGCCATCCTAACTTTTTTGTTAAACAGTTTAGGTATATTGGTAATACTTTCTGCCGCTAAACTTTTTCTATGACGCAGGGATTAACCTCAGCACAGGTTGCAGCACAATTGAAAAAATACGGATTAAACCAGCTGCCCGCAAAAGGCGGCGACTCTTTAATTAAGATATTGATAAACCAAATTCAAAATCCCCTCTCGTATATATTAATTGCCGCAACTGTGCTTTCTTACTTAATTGGAGATATGTTAGATACCCTGCTTATTTTTGGAATCTGGGTATTAAATATCGCTTTAGGATTTTGGCAGGAGTATAAGGCTTCAAAAGAAATGGAAGCTTTACGCAAGCTTGAGGCGCCAAACTCACGGGTAATTAGAGACGGTAAACCAATTGAGATACTAACAAGCGAAATTGTGCCGGGCGATCTGGTAGTACTGGAAAGTGGAGACCGGATACCGGCCGACGGTCAGCTTACAGAGTCATATTCCTTACAAGTTAATGAGTCGATCTTAACCGGTGAATCTTTGCCGGTTATGAAATCCGGTAAACTTAATGAAAATTTGTTGTTTTTTGGCACAACCGTCGCCTCAGGACGGGCTAAGTTTGAAGTTTCCAAAACCGGACTGGATACAAAGTTTGGCCAAATTGCCCGGACTTTAACTGAGATCGAGGCAGAACAAACTCCTCTGGAAAAAGATCTGTTTAATTTTAGTAAAAAGGTCGGCATTGGAGCAATTGCAATTGCCGCTATAGTATTTATCATACGGATTTTACAGGGTTTTGATATTTTTCAAATGCTTTTTGTAAGCATTGCCCTGATGGTAGCAGTGGTGCCTGAAGGGTTGCCGGCGGTAGTGACAATTGTTTTGGCTTTAGGAGTCAGGAAGATGTATCGCAAAAAAGCTTTGGTTCGGAAAATGATTGCTGTTGAGTCATTGGGCGCAACCACCTTAATTGCTGCTGATAAAACCGGCACTTTAACCAAAAACGAGATGCGGGTTTCAGAGATTAAACAAGTATCAGGTAAAGAAAATGAGTTAGTTAAATGTGCCGTAGTTTGTAATAGCGCCAATTTGGTTTTAAAAGAAGATGGCGGCAATTTTGATATTTTAGGCGATACAACAGAAGGCGCATTACTTATTTGGGCCAAAGAGCAAGGAATGGATATTGATTTGGAAAGGTCAGCAGGGAAATTAATCAGTGAAACTCCTTTCAGCTTACATACCAGGAAAATGAGTGTTATATGGCAGCAAAACGGTAAAAAAACGCTCTTTGTCAAAGGCGCACCGGAGGTCATCATTGTTGAATCAAAGTTATCCCAAAAAGAGCGTCAGGTTTGGGATTTGGCGTATCAAAAAATGGCCAGGAAGGGTTTAAGAGTCTTAGCTTTTTCTAAAGATAATAAATTTTTGGGGCTTGTAGGAATTGCAGATGAGATTAGGGAGGAAGCCAAGGAAGCAATCAGACTGACAAAGCAAGCCGGCATTAAAGTAGTGATGGTGACAGGCGATAATGAATTAACAGCAAAGGCTGTGGGAGAAAGTATCGGGTTATTATCTTCAGGAGATGAGATTTTAACCGGAGCACAATTAAATCAGCTGAGTGAGGAAGAGTTATTACAAAGAATTGGCAAGGTTAAAATCTTTGCCAGAATTACACCGGAAGATAAGTATAAAGTAGTTATGGCTTATCAAACTTTAGGTGAAGTAGTAGCAGTAACCGGTGATGGTGTAAATGATGCCCTGGCTTTAAAAAAGGCTGATGTGGGGGTAGCAATGGGTAAAACCGGCACAGATGTTTCCAGGGAGGCCTCAGATATTGTCTTGCTGGATGACAATATCTTAAGTTTAGTTACAGCAGTTGAACAAGGCAGGCTAATTTATAACAATATTTTAAAAGTAATCAAATTTTTATTAACAGGCAATTTATCAGAAATACTGCTGATAGGTCTTGCTGTAGCACTAGGATTGCCTACTCCCCTTTTGCCTACTCAGATTCTTTGGATTAATTTTGTGACAGACGGATTGCCGGCATTAAGTTTAGGCTTTGACAGCGCCAATTCAAATATAATGAGGGTTCCTCCCAGGGCAAACTCTAATCTTTTAGACTGGAAAATGATTCACTATATTTTAATTGGAGGTGTAACTTTATCTATTATTTGTTTTGTTTTCTTCTATTTTTCCAATATGCTTTGGGGATTGCAGGATAGCAGAGCTTATACTTTTACCTTAATGGTAGTTCTGCAAATGATATTACCTTTTATTATAAGAAGGCATCATTCAATTGTCTCAAATAAATGGTTGTTGCTTTCTGTGATGTCAGTTTTGATCATGCAGTTTATGATTCTAACAAATCCCTTTTTAAAAGAATTATTCAAAATTTAGATTGACAAGCTGAAGTAATGCCTGTAGTATAAGTGCACTTCTGCCTTCTTTGTATGTCCAAAACAGATCTTCAGATTCCATCTTTAGGAAATAAATTTATAGATTTGCGGGACTCAATCACTGGAGATTCATATAACTGGAGCTGGGTCAGAGATTTGACTCAGGTAAATTACCTGGTTATTCATCACACTGCTGCTTCAGATACTCAAACTCCGCAGGATATAGCAAATTATCATATAAATACCAATGGTTGGGGTGGTATCGGCTATCATTTTGTGATTGCTAAAGCCGGAGCAGTTTATTATGCGGGAGACATCTCAACAGCCAGGGCTAATGTAGCCAATTTAAATGAGCAGGTAATAGGAATTTGTTTGATAGGTAATTTCACCTCCGGACGCGTGCCGACTGTTGAACAGTTGGACAGCGCCCACAAGCTTTGTGAGTTTTTTATAAATGAATATCCTAATTTACCCAATATTACTTCTTGGGATAAGGTTAGGGGTCACAAAGAACTGCCTAACCAGTCAACTACTTGTCCGGGAGATAACTGGCCTGAGTGGAGAATTCAAATCGTAGAAGGGATTAGTAGTTTATCTGAAACCTTCCCTTTGTCAAGTTCGGAGCGTAAAGACCGAATTGTCCAAACTTACAAAACTGTTTTAGGCAGAGAACCGGATCTGGGCGGACTGGAAGCTTATGTAAAAAGCGCACTCAGTATAGATCAAATTTTGCAGTCTATGGTCAATTCCAAAGAGCATCAAAATTTAATTAATATGGCAAAAAGGACTCCAGACTTGGAAATACAAGCCAGTGGTCTGCAAACCAGTTTGGCTTTTGTAAACCAGCAAGTGATTTTACTACGGGAAGCTTTACAAGAAAGAGAGCAAGAAATTAATCAGTTGAAAATGGTTGCTCCGGCTCCAAATAGGACTGAACCAAAAGAGGATCAGACCTTGACAATAATTCAGACTTTGGTTAACTTATACAAGTTTCTAATCCCGCTCAGTAAGGAATCTTAATTGAATATTAACGTATTTTCTTTAGTGGCAGTGCTGGCATTTTCTATTTTAAATGAGGCAATTATTGAATATCTATTTGGTAATGTAGAAATATTAAGGCCTTACTTGCCGCTTTTGTCTTTGGCAGTTGCCATTTTACTTGTGTTTATTTATCAGGTTAGTTTTTTTAACTTGATGTTTGGAGCAGAAAGCAATTCTCCTTTTTTGGATTTTCTGCTGACAGGTTTTATTATTTCCCGGGTTTCCAACTATGTTAACGACTTTGTGCAAAAGTTTTTTGAGAGTAAGTAAGATACAAAATATCTAAATCTGTTTGCCTGTGAGGCCGTAGTAAAGTAAATCTCCGCTAAAACCTATTGCTTGGAAAGGCCAAGTTAATATTACAGAGTAAAATCCGGGAGATAAAAAAGAAATAAAAGGCCAGTGGTAATAAATGGCAAAAGCAATAGCCACCAAAAAGCCGATCATAAAATAGGCTATGGCAACCGTTGATAAAATAGCTGATTTTTTCATTAGCTTTCTTTATTGTCTGCGGTCCTCTCGCTGGATGAGACTACTGTGGCTGCAGCCACTCTTTCTTTATCTCTGACTCTCATCAGTATCACTCCCTGAGTTTGCCTTTGTAAAGTGGGCACTTCCCCAAGGTCCATCTTAATTAGTTGGCCCCTAGTTGATGTTAAAACCAAAGTATCCATTGTCTTATCAATCACCCGGGCTGTCACAATATCCCCTGTTTTAGCGGTAATTTGAGCAGCTTTTACTCCTTGTCCTCCCCTGCCCTGTCTAGACCAGGCGCTTGTTAAAGTCTTTTTACCTAAACCATTTTCCATCACTACCAAAAGTTCTCCTTCTGTCTTGCCCACCATATTCAAAGAAACAACTTGGTCCCCTTTATCTAGCTTTATTCCTCTGACTCCGGAAGTATCCCGGTGAGTGGGTTTAACCTGCTTTTCATCAAATCTGATGGATTTACCCTTTTTGGAAACTATGATTGCATTATCTGTGTCGTCGGTCGGACAGACCCAGCCTAAAACATCGCCCGGGTCAAGTTTAATAGCCACCAGGCCGTTTTTTCTGATATTGGCATATTCTTCCAATGCTGTCTTTTTAACTGTCCCAAGCTCCGTGCACATAAAGAAGTATTTGAATTCTTCTTCTTTTTGTCTTCTGGTTAAAACAGCTGTGACTTTTTCCCCTTGTTCTACATTAATTAAATTAACAATAGCTTGTCCTTTGGCAGCTCTCTGGGTTTCCGGTATATCCCAGACTTTGATTTGAAAAACCCTGCCCTTATCCGTAAAGAATAGAATGTTGTCATGAGTCTGAGTATAGAAGATATGAGAAACAGCATCGGTTTCTTTAGTGGAAATTCCCATTACACCCTTGCCGCCTCTTTGCTGGATTCTAAAAGACATTGGGGACTGTCTCTTGATATAACCGCCCTCGGTGATGGTGACAATTGTAACTTCATTTGGGACTAAGTCTTCCTCGTTAAATTCCCCTACCTTTTGTTTATAAACCCGGGTTTTCCTGTCGTCAGCATACTTTTCTTTAATCTTTAATAGTTCATCTTTGACAACTTTTAGAATTTTTTCAGGATGCGCGAGCAAGTCTTCCAAATAAGCAATAGTTTCTCTTACCATCTTTAACTCATCTTCAATCTTTTGGATTTCTAAGGCTGCCAACCGCCTTAGCTGCATATCCAAAATGGCAATAGCTTGAATTTCTGTTAAATTGAACTTCTTTATTAAATTGGCCCGGGCCTCATCGGCATCCTTGCTCTTTTTGATAGTTTCTATGACTTCATCAATATTATCAACTGCAATTTTTAATCCTTCCAAAATATGTTCCCGTGCTTTTGCTTCTGCCAGCTCAAATTCCGAGCGTTTCTTAGTTACTACCTGTCGGTGGCGGATAAATTCTTCCAGGATTAAATTTAAAGTTAAAAGATGCGGTACCCCGTCAACCAAAGCCACTAAATTAACATTGAAAACAGACTGCATGGCTGTATGTTTATAAAGATTATTTAAAAGTGATTGAGGTTTGGCATCGCGCTTTAGATCAAATACAATTCTGACCATTTGCTTTCTGTCAGATTCATCTCTTAAATCCGCAATGCCTTCTAATTTTTTATCTTTAACCATTTCTGCAATTCTGGCAATTAAGGTAGCTTTATTTACTTGATAAGGTAATTCTGAAACAATAATTTGCACTTTGCCCGCTCCGCCCGCGGAGCGAGGCGAGCCGGAAGCTGTCTCATCAATCTCAGCTTTTGCTCTCATCACAATTCTGCCCTTGCCGGTAGCATACGCTGCCAAAATTTCCGATTGATCATAGATGGAAGCGCCTGTTGGGAAATCCGGACCTTTTATAAATTGGATTAAATCTTCAACGGTGGCGGTTGAAGAAAAAGAGTCGCTAGTCGCTAGAGTCGAGAGTCTAGACTTTTCTTCACTTGACTCCAGATTCTTGACTCCAGACTCTTTTACAGGGTGTTCTATCATATAGATTAATGCGTCACAAACCTCCCTTAAATTATGCGGCGGGATTTGAGTGGCCATGCCCACAGCAATCCCGGATGCGCCGTTAAGGAGTAGATTTGGTATAACTGATGGTAGTAAAACCGGTTCTTGAGTAGTGCCGGAATAATTGTCTATAAACTCGACAGTCTGTTTGCTGATGTCTCTCAGCAGCTCATCTGCAATTACAGAAAGCCGTGCCTCTGTATACCTCATTGCGGCCGGAGAATCCCCATCGATTGAGCCAAAATTTCCCTGGCCATCAACTAGCATATATCTCATAGAAAAATTTTGAGCCATTCTGACCATGGCCTCATAAACCGGCGCATCTCCGTGTGGATGTAGGTTTTTTAAGACCTCTCCTACTACTGCCGCAGATTTTTGATAACGGGAAGTATGGTGTAAACCCTGTTCGTGCATGGCATAAATGATCCGGCGTTGCACGGGTTTTAGTCCGTCTCTGACATCCGGCAAGGCCCGGGAGACTATAACAGACATTGCATAATCCAAATAGGATTTTTGCATCTCTTCTACAATAGGAGCCGGTTGTATCTTGCCAATGTTTGACATAAGGAAGACTTAAAAAACGAGCTTGTAAGCTCTAGTTTAATTATACCTTTTTTCAAGATCTAAGACAAGGCTTAGTGGCTTTGCGGGTAGTGGTATAATTCCGAAGTAAATATGAGAGATAACGAGCGGTGTTTAATAATCATACCGATTATACATACTGCTGCTGATATGATGAGTTTGAGATTGTCAATTCTCCGTGATAAGCAGAATGAGTTATTTGCCCTTGCTCAGTGGGAAAAGATCTCCGGATATCTTCATTCCTGGTCAGCAGGATTTTTAACAGGTTTGAAAGTTTACCAAGACGGTTTACCTGATACCTCAGAAGATAATTTGAATAAGATTTTTGCTCAGGCTCCGGGAAGAAACTATCGTATATTACGATGGTTAAAATCAGAAGGCGCGGTAATAATGGGAACTGAAAACACACAACTCCTTCTTGAGGAATATAGGTTTTTAACAGGCAGATATTATGCGTCAGATGAAGAATCATGGGCACGAGCAACTTTGGAGTATGTTGGACGGAGAGAACAATTGCTGGCAGATCGTGATACTTATATTGCTCAAAGAATAGATAATACCCTGATGCCCGGTGAAGCGGGATTACTTTTCATTGGACTAGCGCATAATATTAAACCACTATTGGTGAATAAAATGAAATTAGGAGAACCAGGAATATTTAGTTCGGATAGATTATTAGCAAAGTGGGGAAAGGAGATAGAGTGCCGGAACATTTAACGGAAAAAGATAAAACCCCTGCTCCGTTAGCACAGGTTAATATGAGGATTGGCATAGGATGGATGGGAGGAAAAACTGTAAGGGCAGGCGGACCCGGAAATTCCTGGGAAGAGAGTCCCGAAACAGATTGGAGAACTGTAGTTAGAGAACAGATATATAGAGGCCCGAAAGGACCAACTGCGGATTACAGAAGATTGGGTTCTGAACAATATCCGGCTAGATGGGAAGAAATGGGTTGGGATGAGAGAGACGAAAGATTCAGAGTTATTGTGCAGGTTCATGGTATTAATCTTTTAAGAGCCAGGTTTATGTTAAGTCGTCAGGGATATCACAGGCCTGAAGGATCAGATAGTGCTGTTTACACAAGGCTCACAGGCGGGACTGTTTTTGTGCTAAGTACACATCAAGATATTATCGAGGGACAATTAGAGATACCTAGATTTCCTCGACCAGTCTTTTTAATACCGTTTTGTCTTCCTAGGTTATCAGAGTATGATCCGACAAAAATGGGGGTTTCGGTATTAAATAATAATCTTATAGTTATAGGATATGGTAAGCTTCCATCCTAAAAAGATAGTTTTCATTTGATTTTCAAAGTATAAGAACCTGCTTTGTTCGTAGTATGATAGAATTATACTACTCGCTCGCAGAACCTTGCCTTTTTGCTGCGCAAAAACGTAATACTTCTATGAATTCAAAACTAAAAATAGGATTATTTTTTGGCGGTAGGTCTACAGAACATGAGGTTTCAATTATTACCGCACTTCAGGCTTTTGAAAATCTGAATAAAGAAAAATACGAAGTAGCGCCGGTTTATGTTTCTAAAGCCGGAGATTTTTATACTAACCCTAAATTTTTAGATATAAAAAATTACAAAGATATAGACTCGTTGATTTTATCTTCTTCTAAAGTGAACTTTGTTAGAAAAAATGGACAAGCAGGAATTATCAAACAAGGTTTTTCCTCACAATTTCTGACTTTGGATTTAGCCATCCCTTTATTTCATGGATCTTTTGGAGAGGATGGCTGTATCCAGGGAGTATTTGAAATTTATCAAATCCCTTATGCCGGGTTTAATGTTTTGGGCGCTGCTATTGCCATGGATAAGGTCCTAAGCAAATATGTTTTTCAGTCTTTAGGATTTCAAGCAGTAAAGTTTGTTTCCATTTATAGAAATGACTGGATTAAAGATTCAAAAAAGATTCTGAAACAAGTTCAGAATGGCTTGAGGTTTCCTATGATGGTTAAACCGGCAGACATTGGATCAAGTATTGGCATTAATAAAGCAAATAATATAGACGAACTCATCTTTAATATAGAGATTGCCTCAACTTATTCGGATAAAATTTTAATTGAACAAGCTTTTGAAAACTGTATAGAGATAAATTGCGCAGCATTAGGTTATGAAAAAGTTATGCCTTCAGTTTGCGAGATGCCTATCCGTTCCGGCGAAACATTATCTTATGCGGATAAATATATGAAAGGGGTTAAAGGTTCAAAAGGCACAAAAAGCGGGATGGCTTCTTTATCAAGGAAGATACCTGCTCCAATCAGTAAAAATTTAGCCAAGAAAATACAAGATGCGACGGTTAAGATTTTTAAAGCCTTAGAAGGATGCGGAGTGGCCAGGATTGACTATTTTGTTGATCCAAAAACCGAGCAATTTTGGGTAAATGAAGTAAATTCCCAACCGGGTTCTTTGGCGTTTTATTTATTTGAGCCTTTGGGAATTAAATATAGTCAGTTGCTGGATAAATTAATTGAGGATGGATTAAAACGTTTCGAAAATAGTAAGATGACTCAATATACCTTCAACTCTCCCCTGCTCTCCCAAATGGCAAATGCGGATTAAAAATATTGGTCAGGTAAATCATTTTCCAGTAAAACTGCTGCATTTGGTTTGGAGATTTGAGCAAGTAGATTAATTCCTTCTTTGGTGGAATTTACAGGGTGTATTTTTTCTTTAGGAAATCTGGCAGCTTTTAATCCTACAAGTAAATCCTTTTTGGCATTTTCACCAACAATGATAAATTGATCCACTATTTCTGCCGCTGTTTTTGCCAAGTTTTGATTTTCTTTTCCCGCCTCTTTGCCTAACTCCACCAGCCCGGGCGTGATAATAATCCTTTGACTGGCAGGGTAATTTCTAAGTAAGTTTAACGAAGACTTTGCTGATTTGGGGTTAGTGTTATAAGTATTGTCAATTATGGTTAAACTTCCCTGTTTGCTAATCTCTAATCTATGAGGGGTGGGTAATAGTAAATTGGCTCTTCGGCGAATTTCTTGTAAACCTAACCCTAGTTGCATAGCCGCAGTTACTGCTGCCAGGAAGTTACTCACATGATGTTCTCCTGTTAAGGGGATGTAAATTTGGGTAATACCTCTTGGGGTATGCATAGTGAAGCTTGTGCCATCTATACTTGTTTTAATGTCACTAGCAAAAACCGGACTGTTCTGCCCGTAAAACTTTGTGCGGACACTCGCTTCGCGAAGCGAGCCTCGGAGGTAGGAAGCAAGATTGTTTAGTACACTATACTCGCTGTTTAAAATTGCCAATCCCTGAGGTGTTAGATTTTTTACCAATTCGAATTTAGCCTGGGCAATGTTTTCCAACGAGCCAAACCTTTCCAAATGCTGAGGGGCAACTGCTGTAATAATGCCTATTTGCGGTTTGATTAACCTGGCAATTTTTGCAATTTCCCCTAATCTGTATGCTCCTATTTCAGCAATTAATATTTGAGTATTACTTTTAACATCTTCCAAAATTGTCTGAGCAATTCCTAAGGGAGTGTTAAAGCTTTTAGGAGTTTTTACCACATAATACTTTTTCCAAAGCAAGGTATACAAAATATCTTTGGTAGATGTTTTGCCAAAAGAACCGGTGATTGCAACAATTTTAAGGTTTGGTAAATGTTTAAGTTTTTGTTTAGTTTTATCTAAGATCTTATCTTTTAAATAAATCTCAAAGGGTAAAATGTTTAAGTGAGACAGGATAATAAAAATAGGAGTAATAAATTGGAAAAAAATTATTAAAAGCCAGAAAGATATTGAGTATTGTATTGATAAAAAGTAAGCTGCAAAAATTTGCCAAAAAATTGTTCCCAAAAGTAAAGCTACAACTTTTTTGCTGAATTGCAATTTGTGTTTTACTTGTAAATTCCTTTTTAGAGGATATTTACAAAACCAGCTCAAGAAAACTACAGAGTCATACTCTAAGATTTGATAAATATAAAGGTGGTCTAAAATGGGAAAAATTTCAGCTAAAATCTTTGACATAGTATGCTACCCTTTCCGGATCATGTATATGTAAATAATGACCCATTTCCTCTAAGACAACTAGATTAGAGTTTTTAATCAACTGATACATTCTTTTGCCGTACTTTAGGGGAACTGCTCTGTCCTCCCCTCCCCAAATTATCAGTGTTTCTGCTTTAATGTGAGATAAGTCCGAGGTTAAATCCTCATTTAAAGTTCTGATTAAAGAGGTTTTCATCAGTCCGGCATCTTCATAGTCTGACTCAATCCTTCGATAAAATTTTTTTCTAATTTGGGTTTTTAAATTAAAAATATCCGGAACAAAAAAATGAATAATTTTTGCCAAAGGATAGATAAGTAATCTTTTAATGCTTGGGTCCGGTTTTATACCGGAGGATCCGATTAATATGAGTTTATTAATAAGTTTTGGATAATGTCCTGCTAGCCTGATAGCTACTTTACCACCGAATGAATGACCTAAAACTATTGAATTTTTAATATCATTTTTTTTAATAAAGCCGGATAAAATTTGTGCATAATCTTTAGTATCAAATGCTTTTTTTGGTAACTCGCTTCTGCCAAATCCAGGTAAATCAATCAACCAAATTGTAAATTGACCTTTTAATAAATCTGTTAGTCCCCAAAAAGATGAAACATCGTGGCCCCATCCATGTAAAAGGATTAAATTTTTACCTTTACCCAATTTTTGATAATAAATATTTTGACTGCCGATTTTTTGATACATACATTACACCACCACCCTTTTTGTAGAAGCAGCCAAATTAACCAGAATTTCAGAAGGTATTTTTTTACAAATTTTGGCTACATTTTCAACTGAATTTTTATCCGCCTTTTTATCCGAGTAAACTATCACTTGCTGGTTTGCCACCGGGTTTTTAACCTTACTTAAATCGATTGCTGTTAAATTCATGCTTACCCTGCCAATGATCGGACAAATTTTACCGCCTATAGTCACCACTCCTTTATTTGATAAGCCTCTGTCAACTCCATCATAGTATCCCAGTGGTAAAATTCCTACCAGCATATTTTTTTTAGCTGTATATGTTCCGTTGTAACCAATCTTTTCATATTTATTTATATTTTTTATTTGAATAAGTTTAGTTGTGAATTTTAGAGTAGGTTGCAGTCTAATATCCGAAAATGTTGGTGGATATCCGTAAAGCGCCCGCCCAGCCCTGACTAAATTGGAAACGCCAGCTATGATTTTTCTGGTTTCGGGATTAACAATACTGCCGGAGGCAGCAATATGCAGCCATTTTGGTTTAATATCCATCTTTTTGAGTATTGATTGGGCTTTTTTAAAGTTTTTGATCTGGTGTAAAAATAATTTATCGTGTTTGTCTTGAGAAGAAGCTAAGTGCGACATTAAGCCTTCAATCTTTATATTTTTCAATTGTTTTAACTCACCTAAAAATTGAGGTAATTGTTCCATGGTTATCCCTTCTCTGCCCATACCCGTATCTACAAAAATATGCACCTTGCAGCCTGGCTGGTAATCATTTAAAACTTTTGCCAAGTCTAAATTATAAACTGCATAGGAAAAAGATAATTTTTTAACTTTTAAATTCCGTGGATCAGTAAAACCCATGATGAGTATAGGCATTCTAATATTGGCTTTAAGCAGTTGATAAGCCTCAAATAAACTATCCACACAAAGAAAAGGTATCCTGCGTTCCGCATCCGATGTGTAGCATAGCGCTTTGGACACTTCTAAAATTCCATGGCCATAACCATTACTTTTAACAACAGGGGCTATTTTGAGTTTATGATTTAAGTTGGAAAGGTACGCGAAATTGCCCAAAAGGTTTTTTTTGGAAATTTCTATTCTATTTAGAGTTTTGTACTCATCTTTAAATAAGCTTAAAATTTTTCCAATCATTTCCCAAAAACCTTTTGGGCAGCCTTATTAAATTTTCTTCCCCTGTCAAATTCATTTTGGAATAAATTAAAAGAGGTGGCAGCGGGAGAAAACAGAATTACATCCCTTGGCTGTATCTGTTTTTTTACATCATGTAGCAGCTTTTCTAAGCTATTGTAAGTTCCGGCAATTAAATTTTGATTCTGCATTAGTCTCTTGATTCCGTCTGTAGAATCCCCTTCCAGAAAGAAAACTTTTTTGGCGTATTTATCAACTACTTTGGCATATTCTTCATAAGCCATATTTTTATTCATACCTCCGGCGATAAGCAAGCAATTCGGAAAAGTTTGTAAAGCTTTGATGCCGGCATCAGGAGTGGTAGCGGCAGTATCGTTGTAAATTTTAACCCCATTCCACTCTTTTATTAGCTCCATTCTGAAGGGTACTCCTTTGAACTGCGAAAGAGAGTTGAGTAAGAGATTTGAGCTTGCGCCAAGGGTTTTTCCAATAGCAAATGCAGCTGCAATATTTGATAAATTATGTATTCCCTGTAACTTGGGATGAAAATCTTTGGGTAAATCGTTTGATGAGTAGAAAATTATTTGTCCTTTGAATCCTGTTATAAATTTGGGGTTATTGATAGTAGTGTCATCCTTGTTTATGAACAGAAAGTCATTTTGTATCTGATATTTACCGATTACTCTCTTTGAACAAATGTATTCATCCATATTTTGGTAGTAATTTAAGTGATCCGGATAAATGTTTGTGATAATTGCCCATTTAGGTGAAACTTTGTGTTGATCAAAAGCTTCCAGATGAAAAGATGAAAGTTCTAAAATTACTAAAGTATTTTTATCAATATGTTTTGCTATATCCAAAACACTTTTACCAATGTTGCCTGCAAGAACTACACCTCCGAGGTGATTTGCCAGTATTTCATAGATTAGAGAGGATGTGGTGGATTTGCCTTTAGTGCCTGTTACGCCGATAATTTGTGATGGTTTAACATATTCCAAAAAAATTCCCATATCTTGCTCTATCCTTTTACCTTTCTTTAAGGCGTATTGCATATAGGGACTACCAAGTTTAACTGCCGGGTTTTTGATAATTAGATCTGCCCAGTCTATATCATCATTTTTATGTCCGCCTAAGGTATATTCTATAGAGCCAAAGGCTTTAAGTTCTTCTAAAGAAGGGTGTAAAATATCCGCTGTTTTTAAATCAGTCACTCTGCCTTTGGCTCCTTGAGAGGCAAAAAATTTAGCAGCTCCAACTCCTCCTTGATTTAATCCCAGTCCAAAGATTAGTACTTTTTGATTTGCATATAAATTATTCATAATTTAGTTTCTCACTTCTCTTGTATACGCATGGTATTATATCTTTCTAATGAGCAACTTACCAATCGGAGTATTTGATTCGGGGATTGGTGATGGTTTTAATTATGATTCCCTCCAGGATTGATGTTTTGTAATACGAAATAATGAAGAAACATATTGAAGAAATGATTAGTAAGATTAAAAGTTTTCTAAATTCATTGGCAGATATAAAAAAGGAACAAAAAAATATTGAAATCAATTTATTTAATCCGAAAATCAATGCAAACTTAATGGCAAAATTTGCCAAGGCGCAAAAAAGGCTTATGTTTTTAGATTACGACGGAACTTTGATTCCTTTTAAAGAAAAACCTTGGGAAGCAAGACCGTCAAAGCCGCTTTTGGAATTACTGCAAAAACTTACCTCAAATAAAAAGAATGAGGTGGTAATAATTAGCGGGCGGGATAAAGATACGTTAGGAAAATGGTTTGGCAAGTTGCCGATAAACCTGGTGGCTGAACATGGATTATTCATTAAAGAAAGATGGGCCGGCTGGAAAGTAGTTCACTTTCCAGCTACCGGATGGAAAAAAGAAGCTTTGCGGTTGCTTTCACTATATACGGATCAATTGCCGAAATCATTTATTGAAGAAAAAGAATATTCTCTTGCCTGGCATTACAGGTTGTCTGACCCTTTGCAAGCCACTGTCAAATCTAAAGAGTTAATGGATGATTTGGTCAATTTTACCGCCAGCAGGAATCTGCAAATCTTACATGGTAACAAGATAATTGAGATTAAAAGCGTTTATATCAATAAAGGGATTGCCGGCAGCAGATGGTTTGCTAAACAGGATTTTGATTTTATTTTAGCTGTAGGAGATGACAGAACTGATGAGGATTTATTTTCTGCTTTGCCTGAACATGCTTATTCTATAAAAGTAGGTTCATTTATTTCTTCTGCCAGAATAAATATGGAAAGCTATAAGCAAGTACTAAAATTATTATCTAATCTGGTTAAAATTGCTTAGTGAGTTTCTTTGCCAATTTATCAATATCCCCTGCTCCCATAAAAAAGACAATATCTCCCCTCCTGATCTCTTTACCTAAAGTTTCTTTTAGCTCTTCCGGATTTTGATATCTTACATTACTTTTTTGTACAGATTGGGCCAGCTGCCAACTTTTAACCAACCCGGTATCTGTTTCCCTGCTCGGATAAATATCCAATAAAACAATTTGATCAACAGGAAGTTGTTTAAAAACTTTAACAAAATCATCAAATAAATATTTGGTTCTGGAAAACATATGGGGCTCAAAAAATAACCAAATAATTTTGTTGGGAAATTTGCTTCTTGCAGCTTCCATGGTAGTTTTAATTTCTGTAGGATGATGGCCAAAATCAGTAAAAACTTGGGCTTCTTTATAAAGGCCTACAAATTCAAACCTTCTGCCTATGCCGGAGTAACTTTCCAAGCTTTTCCGGATAATAGAGGGATCGATATTTAATAACATTCCAACTTGGAATGCCGCTGAGGCGTTGGAGTGATTAAATAAACCGGGGACCTTTAATTTTAAGTTGTAGCGATGTCGTGAATAATTGAAACAGGTGACTCGACCCTGTATGGTCTTATCTGCTAAGTTGGCTACAAGCGCATCTTTGGTTTGCAGAAGAAATTTTTTGAAACTTTCTTTATAGGACTCGAAATCCTTAAAATATTCCGGATGGTCCATCTCTATGTTAGTGACTACAGTAATATTTGGATTTAAAGCCAAAAAGTTATCATTAAACTCATCAGCTTCTATAACAAAGTACTTGCCTTTACCAATGCGATAATTTGTTTTCCATTTTGGGACTATTGCCCCAAGCAATACTGTTGGATTTAATTTAGCATCCTCCAGTATTTGAGCAATCATAGCAGTGGTAGTGCTTTTGCCATGAGTGCCGCAAACTGCGATAACAAATTTATCCTGAGTTAAGTAAAGGCCTGTAAATTGTTGCCAGGTCAAAACAGGGATGCCTTTTTGCTTGGCAGCCAAAACTTCCGGATTGTTTGAGTCTAAAGAAAAAACAGCAGGGGTAACGGCCAAGATATCTATGGGTTCAGAATGACAGTATAAATGATTTGTGTTATGCCCGGTAAATAATTGATCATCACGAAATGTTTTTGTGAATTCATTTAAAGGATGTAAATCGCAGCCTGTAATTTTAAATCCCTGAGACTCTGCAATCGCTGACGCTGCAGAAGTACCACTCCCCCCTATTCCCAAAAAATGAACCCTTTTTGCCATAAAATATTATATGTCTAAGATGGCTAGCTTGGCATGGGTTTGGATGAAACGTTTGCGGGGCGGGACTTCATCTCCCATCAGCATGGTAAATACTTCATCAGCTGCCACTGCATCTTCTATAGTCACCTGCTTTAAAACTCTGTTTTCCGGATTCATAGTAGTTTCCCAAAGCTGGTCCGGATTCATTTCTCCCAAACCTTTATAACGCTGAATGATTAAACCAGGTGATTTTGTCATAATGACACTATCTTTACCAATCTTAAGAGTTTTCAGAATTTGATTTTTTTCCTCATCAGAATATGCATAGTTAATATCTTTGCCTTTTTGGACTTTATAAAGCGGCGGCTGAGCTATATATAGATAGCCTTTGGTGATAACTTCCGGCAAATATCTGAAAAAGAATGTCAAAAGCAAGGTTCTGATGTGCTCTCCATCTACATCCGCATCAGTCATAATGATTATCCTGTGGTACCTGGTTTTTTCATAATTGACCGTATCCCCAATGCCTGTACCTAAAGCAATTACCAAAGCCCTGATTTCTTCAAACTCCAATACCTTATCTAAGCGCGCTCTTTCTGTATTTAAAATTTTTCCCCTAAGCGGCAAAATAGCCTGGAATTTTCTATCTCTGCCTTGCTTGGCACTACCGCCTGCTGAATCTCCTTCCACAATATAAAGCTCAGAATTTGCAGGGTCTCTTTCCTGACAATCAGCTAACTTTCCCGGCAGAGTCATGCCTTCTAAAGCCCCTTTTCTGATAACTGCATCTTTGGCTGCCCTGGCTGCTGCCCTGGCCCTTGCTGCCAGTAATACTTTTTCCAGAATTACCCGGCCGTCTTGAGGATTTTCTTCAAAAAATACCTCCAGTCCTTCCTTGACTGCTTGGGCAACAATTGGTTGGAGTTCGGCATTTCCTAATTTTTCTTTTGTTTGGGATTCAAACTGAATTTTATCCGAGTCCATCTTAATGGATACAACAGCAGTTAATCCTTCTTTCATGTCCTCGCCGGTTAAGTTTTCATCCTTTTCCTTTAAGGCTTCGGTTTTTCTGGCGTAATCGTTGATAGCCCGGGTTAAAGCGATCCTAAAACCTGTTAAATGAGTGCCACCCTCTGTAGTTGGTACTACATTGGCAAAACTTTCCACATTTTCAGCAAAGCTGTCATTGTATTGAATGGCCACTTCTACATCTACCTCCTCTATCATTCTATGGATTAAAATAGGCTCAGGATGAATTAAGGCCTTATTTCTATTTAAGTGTTTTATTAAAGTAGCCAAACCTGATTGGAAATAAAAATGACGTTGCTCTCCGCTCCTTTCATCATAGAGATGAAAAAATATTCCAGCTACCAAATATGCTACCTGTTTGAGCTGTTTTTCCAGCCTTTCAAATTCCACGGTGACAGCGGAAAAAACCGTTTTGTCCGCCAAGAAAGTAATTTTGGTGCCGTTTTGAACTTTCCAGTTGAAACCGGTTTTAAAAGGCAGCTCGCCATTTTTGGGAATTGGGGCAACTTTAGCTTTGGCTTTACCCTGTTTATATTCCTGAAAATATTCCTTGCCATCTCTTCTTACTTCGGCCCGAACATACTCGGATAAGGCATTTACAGCGGATACCCCTACACCATGCAGGCCCGTTGAAACTTTATAACCTCCTTCTCCAAATTTACCTCCGGCATGGAGAGTTGTCATAATAACCTCAAGTGCCGAGACTCCGACTTTAGGGTGAATTTCTATCGGGATTCCTCTGCCATTATCTGCTACTGTGACATAATCGTCTTTATGTAAAACAACCCAAACATCTTTTGCATAACCTGCCAAAGCTTCGTCAATTGAATTATCAACTACCTCTTTGACCAGATGGTGTAATCCCCGTACATCGGTTGAGCCGATATACATACCAGGACGTTTGCGGACCGGCTCCAAACCTTCTAATACCTGAATTTGTTCTGCGGAATATTTAGCGGATTGTTTAGGCATACAAATAGCCTCCTCGAGGCTAAATATAGTTTAACAGTTTAAGTAACTAGAGTCTAGAGTCAAGTGTAGGAAAACAATAACTAGACTCTTGACTCTAGCGACCAGACTCTACTTTCGGCATAACCAGCATCAGATATTCTAAAATTGTCCTGATGTTGACGTTTTGAGCAGTCCATTCCTCTGCCTGTAAAACTTCTTTTAAAAAATTAATATAATCCGTATTTCCGATGTGGGACGGTAGATTGTCGCGAAAGAATTTAATTAAATAATGGAAAAAATCCGCCCTCTCTTTTAAGTTGGCAATGTATTCGAAACGTTCTTCAAAAGTGTCTTCCAGCAGTTTATGTAAGTCTTCTTCAAATTTACTATGATATACTAGAGTATTATAGTTTTCGGCAATTTTGGTTACCTGGCAGCGCGAAAGAATGGTAGGTAGAAATGAGTGTTCGGAAGAAGCTGCCAAAATTAATAAAGAGTTTGGTGTCAGTTCTTCGATCGTCTTAAGCAGGGCATTTTGAGCTTCAGCCGTTAAGCCGGAAGCTTCTTCTAACACCGCTGCTCTGCCTTTTGCCTGAAACGGTTTTAGCAAAAAGTGCGCTTTAATTTGCCTGGCCTGTTCTATGCCCAACTTACTGTCTTTAGGAAACAAAAGTAAATCAGGATGGGGAAATTTAGCGCCAAACCGGCTCAAAATTGTCTTTATTTCCTCTGCTCTTTTGTCCGGCGACGGCGAAATCAAAACCCTTGCAATCATAGGAAGATTTTAACATAATGAATATATGCCCATTGAAGAGATCCTGTTTAAGCAAGGCTTGCTTACCTCTGACCAGTTGGCCGCGATTAAATTAGAAAGTATTAACTCCGGCCAAAGCGTGGAGAGTCTTCTTTTACAGCATAATCTGATTCCTTTAGATAAGATTACCCAGGCTAAGGCTCAAATTTTAAGCGTTCCCTTTGTTAAAGTTGAAGATAAGGCTATAGCAGCTGATATCTTAAATCTTATTCCCGAGCCGGCAGCCCGCCGCTATAAAATTATTCCGTTTGAAAAATCCAACGGCGAGTTGTTAGTGGCAATGGTAGATCCGCTGGATATCCAAATTATTCAGTTTATTGAAAAAAGAAGCGGCATGCGGGTCAAGCCTTTTTTGGCGCTTGAGAGCGATATTTTGAAAGCAATCAGCGACCAATATGCCCAGAATTTAACTACGGATGTTACCTCAGCTTTAAAAGAAGTTCAGTCTGTTGAACCCGCTAAGGAGCAGTCAGAGGGGTTGGAAGTTATACGGGAGGCGCCGGTTACCAATATAGTAAACCAACTGCTGGAGTATGCTGTTAAAGCCAGGGCATCGGATATCCATATTGAGCCGGAAGAAGACAGAATCAGGATCAGATACAGAATTGACGGGATTTTACAGGAGAAGATACTTCTGCCCAGAGGGGTGCATGGAGCATTAGTCTCCAGAATTAAAATATTAGCTGTTTTAAAAATAGATGAAAAACGGCTGCCCCAGGATGGGCGTTTCACTTTCACCTATGATTCTCACGAAGTTGATCTTCGTATTTCCGTCATCCCGACCGTTTTCGGAGAGAAAGTAGTGATGCGGCTTTTGCCTAAATCTACAGTTGCTCCTACTCTGCTGGAGCTGGGACTGCGGGGTACGTCTTTCAAAGCTTTGGAAGGGCAACTGTTAAGAACTCACGGTATTATCCTGCTTTGCGGTCCGACAGGCAGTGGTAAGACTACTACTTTATATTCAATTTTGACTAAAGTGTCTACCACTAAGGTAAATGTTGTTACCGTCGAAGATCCGGTCGAATATCAAATTTCGGGAGTAAACCAGGTACAGGTTAATCCGGGCGTAGGCCTCACTTTTGCTTCAGCTTTGAGAAGTTTCCTAAGGCAGGATCCTAATATAATTATGGTAGGTGAAGTGCGGGATACTGAGACCGCTGAGTTAGCAATTCAGGCAGCCTTAACCGGCCACCAGGTTTTTTCCACCGTTCATACCAATTCTGCATCCGGCGCTGCCCCGAGGCTTTTGGATATGGGCGTAGAACCGTTTTTGCTGACATCAGCTTTGAATACTACGGTAGGACAAAGGGTGGTGAGAAAAACTTGTCCGCACTGCAAAATACAATTCAGTCCCCCGCCTGAGGTACTGGAAGGGATTAAACAAGTTTTGGGAAAGATTATTTCTTCACAGTCCGGCATTTCTAAATTCTATAAAGGCACAGGCTGCAATTTTTGCAACCATACCGGTTATTTGGGAAGAATTGGTATTTTTGAAGTTTTAGTGATAACTGATCAGATTAACAAATTAATTTTGGAACATGCCTCATCCAACGCTATAGAAAAGGTAGCTGCCGAAAGCGGCATGATTACTATGAAGCAGGATGGCTATTTAAAAGTATTGGAGGGGGTAACAACTTTGGAAGAAGTGCTTAGAGTCGCCCAGGATTAAGTTTATGAATATACATCAGCTTTTGGATTTAACAATTCAACGGAACGGTTCCGACTTACACTTATCAGTAGGTTTTCCTCCTGTGATCAGAATACACGGAGAATTATTTGTTGTTCCGGGCAGCGAGGCAGTCACCCCTGAACAAATGAACGGATTTTTGCTGTCTGTTTTAAACAGCCAGCAAAAAGATATTTTTACCCAAAATCTGGAGTTGGATTTTTCATTGGAGCTGCCAAATAAAGGCAGGTTTAGGGTCAATGTTTTTAAGCAAAAAGGCCATCCGGCCATTGCCATGCGGCTGATACCGGTAGTCATCCCGCCTTTTTCAAGTTTGGGTTTCCCCAAGGTTGTCCAAAAAATTCCGGAGTTAAAACAAGGTTTTATTCTGGTGACAGGGCCGACCGGCCATGGTAAATCCACTACTTTGGCCTCATTTATCAATCAGATAAATCAAAGCCGCGCCGAGCATATCTTAACAATTGAAGATCCGATTGAATATATATATCCTCCCGGTAAATCTCTGATAGACCAAAGAGAAATGTTTTTGGATACTAAATCCTGGGGTAATGCTTTAAAAGCGTCTTTGAGAGAAGATCCGAATGTGGTATTGATTGGTGAAATGAGGGATCTGGAGACAATTTTATCGACAATGACCATAGCCGAAACCGGGCATCTGGTTTTTGCCACCCTGCATACTAATTCTGCGGCTCAATCCATTGACAGGATTATTGATGTATTTCCCGAAGTTCAGCAACCTCAGATCAGGCTGCAGCTGGCAGCAACTTTAGAGGCTGTTTTATCTTTGCGCCTGATTCCCACAATTGCCCCGGGGCGGGTTTTGGCAAGCGAGGTTTTGTTTGCTAATCCGGCTATTAAAAATATTATCCGCGAAGGTAAAACTTATATGATTGACAATGTTATTGAAACATCGGCTGAAATGGGGATGCAGATTCTGGAAAGTTCACTGGCCAATCTGGTTAAATCGGGTAAAATTGCGCCTGAAATGGCTCAAAGGTTTGCTTTGCGTCCGGGACTGCTCAGTAAATTACTCAGGTGAATTAAATGGAATTTATCTATAAAGCAAAGGATGTGCAGAATTCATATCATGAAGGTAACATTCAGTCTGCCGATGCTCATTCGGCAGCTATGGTGTTGCGGAAAAAAGGGTTGATTGTTATTTCACTCTCGTCCAAGGAATCTCCCGGCAATAATTTCTTCAGCAAATTTTTGTCGAGGGTTAATTTTACAGAGCTGGTGATTACCACAAGACAACTTGCTACCATGGTTTCAAGCGGCCTGGTTTTATCCGATGCCATAGATGTTTTAGAAGAGCAGCAAACCAATCAAACTTTAAAGAAGGCTCTGGCAGGCATATCTTCAGATATTAAAGGCGGATTGACTTTGGCTCAGGCTTTAGGCAAATATCCCGATATATTCCCCCGCCTCTATGTTAATCTGGTCAAAGCAGGTGAAGCTTCCGGCCAGCTGGATAAGGTTTTGCTGCAGATGGCAGACGGATTGGAAAAAGACCGGGAATTTAAAGCAAAAGTTAAAGGCGCAATGATATACCCGATTGTAGTTTTGAGCATGATGATGGTGGTTATTATCATCATGATGGTCTTTGTCATTCCTAAGCTAACCTCCCTATATCAGCAATCAACTATTGAATTACCTCTGCCAACTAAAATTTTAATCGGCAGTTCCAATTTATTTATTAATTTCTGGTGGATAGGTTTGATTTTACTGATTTGCGGAGCTGCCGGTATTACCAGATGGAAAAAAACGCCTGAGGGTAATATGTTTTTGGACCGTCTGATTTTAAGACTGCCTGTTATAGGCAGAATTGTGACGAATGTGACGCTGACAAATTTTAACAGGACTTTCGGATTGCTTACTACAGCCGGTATTCCCATACTTGAGTCAATCGGTATAGTTGCTGATGTGATGGATAATGCGGTATATAAAACAGCTCTAAAAGAAGCTTATTCGGGGGTGGAAAAAGGATTGCCGCTTTCTAATCTTCTAACCCTGGCTGTTTTTCCGAAAATTGTCAGCCAAATGATTAGAGTCGGCGAGGAAACAGGTAAAGTAGATGAGATTTTTTTTAAGCTGGCTGATTATTTTGAGTCAGAATCCGATCATCTGGTTAAAAATTTAACTGTAGCCATAGAGCCGATTGTGCTTATCATTTTAGGCATAGGCGTGGCATTTTTGGTAATCTCCATTATTTTGCCAATCTATAAGTTGACTACTTCCTTTTAAATCTGGCTCTTGACTAAGCCGGATAGTTTATGTCTACAATGGATTAACAAGTGAAGGGAGGTGAAAAAAACTTTGAAAAAATCTGCTCAGGTTCATAAGGGTTTTACCCTGGTTGAACTTTTGGTAGTAATTGCAATTATCGCCATTTTGGCAGCAGTGGTTGTTTTGATCATCAATCCTCTGGAATTAACAAGACGCGGCAGAGATGCAGCCAGGCTTTCAGATCTGGCAAATTTGCAAAATGCCATTAATGTGGCGGTTCAGGAAGCCACAGGATCGGGAACTGCTGATATTCTTTGCGCGGCCGGTTTTAATAATTCTGCCAGTTCATGTAAAGGTGTAAGTAATACAGGCACCAGAGCTTCGGACGGAACAGGTTGGGTTGGGGTAAATTTGAGCGCTCAAAAGAGCGTTTCAGTGCCAACATTGCCTGCTGATCCGACCAATGATGCTATTAACCATTACGCCTATTGTTCTGATGGTGATGCCTGGGAAATAAATGCGGCTTTGGAATCAGACCAACAGAAGGATAAGAAGAAAAATGACGGCGGGGATGATGATACTTTGTATGAGGTTGGTTCTAATCTGAAGTTAGTCTCTGCAACGGGTGGAACATGTGCGTATTAGCAGCAATCAGCTGTCAGTCGTCAGATGGTTATAATATTAGGATTTTTATTTGGATCGGTTTTAGGAAGCTTTGCTAAGGCTATTGCAGATAGAAGCTTGAGTCAACGGTCATTTGGGGGAAGGTCGTATTGTTCTCATTGCAAAAAAACTTTGAGGTGGTACGACCTTTTTCCTATTCTCTCATACCTTATTTTAAGAGGCAGATGCAGATATTGCCATACGTTAATCGGCCTCGATTATCCTTTGACCGAAGTTATACTCGGTTTTATCATGGCTTTGTTTTTGAGTCAGACTACCGTACAGTTTACCGACTCTGCCGATCCTTTCAAAATAACATTGTTTATCATGGGGCTGATTTTTAATATTTTTGTGATAGTGGTTTTATACATTGTGGCCTTAACAGACATTAGAAAGATGCTTATCCCCGATAGGGTAATATTACCCTCAATTGGGATAGGTTTTATTGCTTTGCTGGTTATTTACTTAACTAAGTATTTGCTCTTTCCTGTTTGGTTAACAGTTGAGCCGTTTGTCCGGTCTGTTGCAGCGGGTTTGGGAATCGGATTATTTTTTGCAACCTTGATTATTATTACTAAAGGCAGGGGTATGGGAGGAGGAGATGTAAAACTTGGAGCCTTTATTGGTTTATCTTTAGGATTTCCCAATTCTTTGGTGGCATTAATGCTGGCTTTTTTAACAGGGGCAATTGTATCAATATTTCTTATTTTATTTAAAAGAAAACATTTTGGCCAGACTATCCCCTTTGGCCCCTTTTTAGTTTTAGGCAGTTATATTTCTTTACTCTGGGGAAGACAAATAGTTGATTGGTACTTACGTTTATCAATTTAACTTCATTGTCATTACGAGCGATTAGCGCGGCAATCTTCAAATTGGTATCTTGACAGATGTAAAAAATTGTATCAATAATAAATATAGATATTAAAATCTTTAAATTGACATGAAAAAGTTTCTGCCCAAAACTGTTAATAATCCTCGAGGTTTTACTTTAATTGAACTTCTGGTGGTTGTATCCATAATTGCTTTTCTTTCGGTAATTGGAGCAGCCGCGTTTGGTAATGCGCAGGCTCAGGCAAGGGATGGTAAAAGACGGGCGGATATAGATGCCATTTCAAAGGCACTGGAATCCAATTTTTCACCTACTTCAAGTACACCATATCCAGTTGATAGTACTGCTGAAGGTGGTACTCTTATGTCGTCCGGCTCAAATCCAACAGATCCCGGTGGCAATGGTAATCAGTCTTACAGTATAATAGTAGCAGCTCAGAAAACATATACAGTCTGCGCAAAATTAGAAAAAGGTAATGGTAATGCAGACGGAGATGGAAATGGTTCAGCATTTACTAATGCAGGCGCTAATGCAGGTACTTGGTTTTGTAGAAAAAATCAGCAATGAAACAAGTAAAATTACATAATAAAGGATTTACATTAGTAGAACTCTTAGTTGTAGTAGCAATTATTGCTATTTTATCAGTAATAGGAATCACACTTTTTAGCAGCGCTCAACAAAATGCCAGGGATGCCAGAAGAAAGTCTGATATTGATGCTATTGCTAAAGCATTAGAAATTAAAAGGCAGCCTAGTATTGTTTATTATGTAAGTCTATTAAATACTGATTTTAGTAGCGGGGCAATTCCTACTGATACTACTACTGCCCAATACTGTATAAAAGTATATACAGCTGAGAATGGAGCACGCACAGAAACAAATCCTACTGTATGGAATGCGGATGGAAATGGGGCAGCAGTAGTGGGTACAGTATGTCCATCAAGCTATAGAAAAGCTACAACAGATAATGGTTTCCTGACTACTTATTTTCCTGTCGATACTGAAAAGTCATGGAAGGTATGTGCTATATTAGAGAATACTAATGCATCTCCAAATGTCTATTGCAAAAATAGCGCGCAATAAATCCCTCGAAAATTCTAGTCATTGCTAATCGCTCGCAATGACGTCCGGTGAGCGCTTACCTCTGGAATATTACCTGGTTTTGCCGCAGATTTGACAAATAGATATACTCCGTATATACTTAATATTACCATGAGCTATGGAGTAATTAGTATAAAAGTTGATCCCCTTACCAAGAAAGAAGCCAAGTATACGGCTGAAAAGCTGGGTTTATCTTTGTCTGCTGTTTTAAAAGGTTTCTTAAAGCAATTCATCAGAACAAAAACAATTACTTTCAGCGTTGCCGAAGGTGAGGAACCAAGTGAATATTTAATCAAAGCAATGAAGCAAGCAAAAAAAGATTGGAAGGCAGGAAATGTTTCTCCGTCCTTTGATAATGCTAAGAATGCAATTGCCTGGCTTCATAAATCAAAGGTTTGATGAAGATATTTTTTACTAAAGACTTTCACAAACGTTATAAAGAAGTAAATGTCAGGATGCAAAATAGCGTTGACGAGCGGATACGTATTTTTCAAAGAGACCCACTAGATCCACAGCTGAATAATCATGAACTTAAAAAAAATGGCAAGGATATAGCAGTATAGATATAACTGCCGACTATAGAGCTGTTTACAGAGAAGTAATCATGGGTAAAGGTATAGCTGTATATTTTATTGCCTTGGGTACACATGATGAGTTATATAAGCACAGTAGTTGAATGTCAGATTTACTTAAAAGATTCCAGATATCTTAAAATTTTAGCTCCAAATTGACGAAGATCTTTAATATCATGCTTATAATCTTTGAAAAGAAGCTTAAAATCAAAATTATTGTAACCGTGAACTACCCTGTTTCTAAAATCTGCCGCACGGCCCATTTTCAATGATAATTCCCTGTTGATAATTTCTTTTTCTCCTAAAAATATAAAAGCATCCTTGGCTTTGTTAATTAACATAAGGAAATTTACCTTTTAAGTAAGAGTAATAGATTTTTCTAAGATGGGCAGTATCATAGTAGTTTTTTAATGTATCGGCTTCAAAAGCAATCTTGTCCTTTTCAGACTTTTGATAAATACATTGCCCTGTACTGATGATTTGAAACAGAAACAAGGGAGAAGAATTTTTATCAACTATTGATAAATCCAAATCTTTAGGAAAGTTAATATCAGATATCAGGCTGTAAATATATTTATAGCCGATCTTATCTGCGTTATCCGCAACCACCGCTAAGTCAAAATCGCTGTCAGTTTTTGCTCTGCCGCTTATAACCGATCCTAATACATAAGCCAGTTTTATTCCAGGTTCTTTTGATAAGGAAGCATTAATTTGTGAAATTAATTTATCGTCTATCATAAATACTAAGTATAGCATTTGCAGTATTGACCTGCAAACTATTCATTGTTAGGATAATATTATGTCCTGCCCTGTTAAGCTGTCCGTCTGCAGATTACCGAAGTATGAGCCTCACCCCAGGGGTGTAAGCAGGGGTGTAAGCGCAATTTTTCACCGCGAGGGTGGATTGGGGTTTACCCTGGTTGAGCTGCTGATAGTCATTACAATTATTGCCATATTATCTGTAGTAGGTACGGTCAGTTTTATCGGTATCAGAAATAAAGCCCTGGATACCAGAAAAAAAGCAGATATAGATGCTATCAGGAAAGCCTATGAACAAAACTTTGATCCAACTGAAAATAATGGCCAGGGAGGGTATAAAAAATTAAGGAATGATCAATTTGCCAATGGTAAAATTCCTACCCAACCTGACGGCAGATCATATATTGCTGTAATTGGCCCTCCTTCTGCGGATGGAAGTTTTCCTGCTGGAGCAGTTTCACCGTCTGATGAAGCTTTTAGAGTGTGTACGCCCATAAACAATAATACAGTAGAGTGCAATAGACCCGCTGAAAATTGCTATTGCGGCACCTCTACATTAGGAGATAATACTGTTATTGCCCAGCTTGATAGTAGCAGTTCCCCTTCCTGTGACACCAACGGTACTCTTTCTGTAGGGCTTGTAGGCTACTGGAAATTGGATGAAAATACAGGAGCTTTACAAACAGAAGACAGCAGCGTTTATGGAAATAATGCTATTGTTTACGGGTCTAAATCATTTGCTCAAGGTAAATTTGGTAATGCTATCAATGGTGTTGATTCTTATGCTGTGATTAACACAACGACTGTCAATAATATCCTTAATAATTTTACAAATAAATTAACTGTATCCGTTTGGTTTAAAGAAAGTAGCCAGTCTAGCTGGCATCGGGTTTTTAGCAGGCACTCATGGCAGGTTAACAATGAAATTCCTTCCAGGCCCCGTTGGGGTATGTTTAATTATCCCCCAGCAGCCGGAAATGGCACTTTAACAGGAAAATTGGGTATAGAAAACGGTTTGGGAAACGGAATGGGGTCCACTTATGTACTTGCTATAAATCAATGGTATCATGCAGTTTTAAAAGTTGATTCACCAAATACAACACTTTATATTTTTGGAGATTCCGGAGGACAATGGAGGCTAATTGAATCCAAAAATACACCAACAACCTCTGGTGAGTTCACGAATTTAGGTAATATTGGCATAGGGGCTGATGGCGGCGGTCCGGCACCTTCTGGTACCCCCTATCCTGCCAATAGTTGGGGTTTAGGATTAATAGATGAGTTTAGGATTTATAGTAGAGTATTATCAGATAGTGAAATTGACGCTTTAGATAACGGAGGCAACGGTTGTATTTCCCCCTGAAAATCCTAGTCAGTATGCGGGCATGATAGTTGTGTAGCATGAGTTAAATGAAAAAGGCCGGGATGAAATAAACTGCCGCAGCGCCTGTTTTACGTATGCCAAAATCCCCATTTGTAGTAACAATTGCCGTTTTACATTTATATTTATTGATAAAACTAAATAAGCTTTTCCCAATGATCTTTTTACCCATCGGAGCAAACTTTGCTTCCAAGGGTATAATTTGATTCTCTCTGCTTAAAATAAAATCAACCTCAGCCTGTGATTTAGTCCGCCAAAAGTTTATTTCCAAAAAAGCTGAGCTGGAAGATAAACTATTGAAAATGAAATTTTCCGCTAAAGCTCCGCTGTCTGCACGGGCAGCGAGGGGCATGAAATTGTCTATTAATTTATTGTGGAAGCCGTTATCCCCGAAAAACACCTTAGGATTTTTTACTAATTCTGTCCTTTTATTTCTGAAGTAGGGATAAACAAGATTTAAAATAAAAGTTTCTTCCAGTATCCGGATATGTTTTTTTACTTCTTTATATGACAGATGCGTCGGATTAGATAATTCTGTAAAAGAAACTAAATTACCGGATTGCAAACTTAAAGATCTGGCTAATGTCATCAGTTCATTTTCTGTTGCCAGTTTCAGAAGAGATTGGATATCCCTGAGAAGGTAATTGTCTACAATACTTTCCAGAACCTGTTTTTTCTCCTCAGTGTTTTTAGCAGAAACTACCCTGGGATACCCCCCAAAAATCAGATACTGCTCAAAATAAGCTGCCAGTTTATTCTTGATAGTTTCACTTTTAATAAGGCTTTCAACTTTAGGATTGTTGCCGCTAAAAATTTCCTGAACCTGATTAAAATATTTCCTAGTTAAACGGTATATTGGTTCATCGATTGCCCT
>MFCX01000014.1 GCA_001777055.1 Candidatus Daviesbacteria bacterium RIFCSPHIGHO2_02_FULL_39_12
TGGTCATTTTTGGTTTTCCCGTCTTCTTTTGGTTCATAGATCCGGACATCCATCGGACAGACTTCATTTGCCTCATTTACCCACAGCATATTAAGCATGCCAATACCACGGACAATATCATGTTCAGTTCCTGAGTACTGCCACCTTACCAGTTCAATCTTTTCACTCCTGGATTTATTGAGGATGGTATCATCAGCAATGATTACTCCACTTCCTCCCACTACATGAGCTTTGGCCTTTTCCCAGATATCTTTTGGCTGACAGTGAGCACTCTCAAGCCACCTGGAAATTGAGTCATGAGAAAGTTCAGTTGGTGAAACTTCTGAAAGAGACAAAGCAGAATACCGCTCTGAAGTTACCTTCAAGAATGTACAGTACAAGTCCCTTGAGCAGAGTGATTTACCCACACCTTAAGTGTATCTCAAATCACATCAATGTGCGAAACTCGTGTCTTATTGGCAGCCTTAATTACTTTATTGACACTATAAAGGGAAAAGTAAAACCGCAATATACATCTTGATAGTCACCTTACTTCTAACTGTTCTTATCAAGTTTAAGCTGGGTCGAGGTGAATGATATCTGTATTAGGTATAGTAGATAATTTTTTAACAAATTGCAGATTAATTTTGTCTGCAAATTTGTCATCTGCTGTGATTAGATCACATTTTTTTTCCTCTGCAATTACTGCATAAGTAGCATCATATACAGAAACTCGATATTTTTTAGAAAACCCGGCTGCTGTTTTCAGCAGTGTAAAATTTATCGGTATCATTTTGAGAGAGTACTTTTCCAGCCTTTTCAAATTATCTTTAATGTCTTTTTCATCAAGTTTTGTTTTTGTAGCCCAGGCATTTGTAATCTCATATAGCAGCAGAGTAGGTATTAAGATTTCATTGTTTTTTAATAAATGTTGTTTGAGCAGTGCTTTTGCTTGTAGATGAAATTCTTCAGTGGCATTAAACCATTTAAAAATAACAGAGGAGTCAATTATTATCATTTAGTTTTCGTCCCTGATCTCTCTTAAAGCCTGCAGCGAATTCCACCCCTTTAGTTTTTTTGAATTTCGTTTTGCTATTCTGTCTAAATCAGCCATTATATTCTCTATTTCAGTTTGACTGAGATCTTTATCAGTAGTAATTTTGTCTCGGATAACCGCAGCTAAACTTTTTCGCTTGTTAGCGGCTTCAGCTTTAAGTTTGAGATACTCATCTTCAGGCAATCTAATATTGGTAGTAATAAAGTTCATATAATACAATTATACTATTGTATTATTTTTTTGTCAACGGTTAAAGGAACCTGCTGTAAAAATGCGCAGATAATTTACTGATTTTTTAGCCTCTCCAGTTCTGAAATATTTACTTTAAATTTAATAACAGGTTTTAAATCACATTTATTACCCTGACAAATATTATTTCCTTCACCATCTGTTACCTCAATAGCATTATATAACTGTTCATTGGCCCTGGATTTAAATATCTGAGTATTTTGAACCAGGTAAATTAAGCTGATTAAGCCTGCCATCAGCAATAAAATCATTAAGAGTTTAAATTTATTCTGAATTAATATATTCATGGACATTCACCTTTGTTTCCCAAGTTATCTTTTTGATAATCAGTGATATTACCATTAAGATCACAAATTGGTGTAACCCAAATAGTATCAGTTTGGGGGTAATCCTCCAGTCCTGCTGTTTGTCCGCACTGTGAATAAGGGGAGGGACAGGAGGAAACAGAACCAGATTCCGGGACTGATGGGGCATCAGGAACAGGAGGGAATTGATCAGAGGCAGCATATCCGCATTGGCCGTCAACATAATGGTAGTTAAACTTTCTTACCTCATTTGTGCAGGAGTTTATCTCATAATCATAAACCTGATGTTTTTCCTGGTCACACTCTCCGTAAGGATCTTTATTCCAGATACAATTATCTTTTTCGGATCCCAAGGGCCCTACGGATAAATTATCCTCGAAGTTAAAAGCCAGATAATCGACAGACCCATCTGAGTAAACAATACCTATTGGAATTGAAGTCATTCGATCGGTCGGAGTAACCGAATCTACAACTTCACTCATACCGCTAAATACAGTCTGTCTCCTGTTGTGGATTGTAACCGCTGAAACTGTGATTCGAGGGTTTGTTACAGTATCGCGAGAAAGAGTGCTCGCACCAATAGTTAACAGTTGGTTGCCTGTGGCCAGTATCTCTTGAGAAGAAGTCGGTGACAGATAAGCTGTTAAGATATAAGTTCCGGATTTTAAATCATTCGGTAATATAAGTTCGCAAACATTCCCAACGCAGGAACCTTTTGGTAAAGCCTCGACATCTCTAATTAGTAGAGGTGCATAGCTATTGTTTTCATCAGCAATGGTACTTTTGATGGAATAAGTTAGACGATAAGCATTATCAAAAGATCCGTCAAAATCAAGGACTTTTCCATCTTCAGTTGCAAAAACTGACACTTTAATAGTTGAGCTGGGAGACAATAAACCCTCTACCTGATTGATTACTATTTCATGCCTTTTTAATAACTCAATATCTTCACCGCCAGGCGGAGTGACGGATATTATCTCCGTGTTTGAGGGTGCGGGTTGCCCTCTGTTTATTTTTGTAATCAGATCTGCTAAGAGAGCAGCTTCTACAACTGTTCCCGTGCTAATAGTTGAAATAAAGGCAACTTCTCTTGCCTTAACCCAATCAAATTTTCCATTTACTTTCGCATATACTTTTCTATTATCCAAACTCCTGTCCCAGATTTCATACATTCTTTGCAAGTTAGCAGTATTTATTGTGTTTTCAACAATAGCCAGAAACTCATCCGGAGACATTCTTGAGCTAATTTTGTCCATTAATACATAATCATTTCCTGTCATCGCATACTCCATAAAATCCAGATCACTTAAACCTAAGCGGTTTTTTAACTTCGTCATGGCAGTATACCTTTTAGGAAAGTGGCCGTAGTAAGGTCCGGGACCAGAGTCAAATACCTTTTCAGCTATTAAATCAGCGCCCAACTCCAGCCATTCAGACATGATTTGACCATATATATCAGCTTGTTTTTGAGAATATACAAAATTCCTAGGTACCATTCCTGATCCAAAAGAGAGAGCAGCTAAATGATGCGAAAATTCATGCTGGAAAACACCCCTTTTCATACGGTCCAAGTTATAACCAGCAAGCAGCATAATGTAACCAGTGCCTGCATCCGCAGTCGCTAAAGTCGCTAAACCTTCTATGTCTGGTGCGCCGCTGTAAGAATGCATTATCTCTCGAGTCACCACGAGAATTCTGCCCTCTTCAGCAATTTTTCTGATCACATTCGGATTAAAAGTAGCCTCCGGCCTGCCATTGTTACGGAAATAACTTTGAACTCTCACAATATAATCATCCACCATATCTAAAGCTGTTCGTCTATCCATAACTGCCACTTTACCTTGCCGATGTAACTCACGTAATCCTTGCCAAAAACCATAACGTTCCTGACCTCTTTTAACCAAAAAACCGGGCAGGAGATTTCTTTCCAAAGGAATATCAGTATCATCTAAGAGACTAGAAGAAGTTTGTACACTACTTCTGAGGGCTGCTGGTAATCTTCTGCTAAAGTAACTTTCCACAGCCTCACGAATAGACTCGTTTGCAAAAGGCGACCCTCTATTCACGGGAATCATTCCGCCTAAATCTATAAAAAGCAGCTTACCATTTTGGTTGACAACTGCCTCTGTATCGCCGGGATAAAATTTAAGTTCTTCTAAAATAGAAACAATATTGTCTATCTGCCGTCGCAATTCTGCCGACGACATATTCTCTAATCCGTTAACATCTATATCCACCTTTCCCATTTTAATAATGGGCACATTACTGCTTCTGTTTGTAACAGGAATGCTTATATGACCCGTAGCTTGATATCCTTCATAGTGAAAACCATAAGCGGGATCATTCAAAAGTCTGATTTGGTCATCAGTTAACCTGGGAGGGGTATATTCAACCAACTCCGGGGCAATTCCTCGTTCTGATAAAACTTTAAGTTTTCTAGCCTCCTCCTCTCCGTACCTCACTGAAGAAATCCATCTCTCTGCCGGATCGCCGGCAAGGCCAGGCTCATCTTTAATATAGACTTTGTAAACGTACTGAGGGTTATTTTTGTCAACATATATCACTGCAGAGCTGCCTTTTGTGGAGAAAACTTCAAAATTCCCTTCCGGATAAGCTTCAACCAAAAACTTAAATGTCTGGTCAATTCTTGCTTTGATTATCTGGCTTGCTGATTGAGGATATGTTGGTCTGTAAATCCATTCTTCCGTTCTCTTACCGATAGCTTTAAGTGATATAGCCTCGCCTCTTTGCAGACTGTTTCTTAATAAAGCTGCCTCCCGTATCATTCTGGGAAAATTCATTACGGTTACTTCTACTGCTGTCATCCCCGCTTTGGCAATTGATTTATGAGGACCAATAAAAATAGTTAAAGACAGCATGGCATTAATTTTGTCTTCATCAGTTAGTTTGCTTTTGGAAGGGCTGGATGTATCATAACCTTCAAATAAGTCGTATACCGATCTAAATCCAACAGTATCAATTACCTGCAACCAGAAAGGGTCCTGCAGGTTTTGTTTGGTAACTTCTTCTTGGATGAATTGAGCCAGTTTTTCCTCAGGGATAGTGGCTGCAAGTTCATTCAGGGCAGGTTCAAGCAACGGGCGTTTAATGCTGCGGATTTTGAAGGGAGTCAAATTTGGGAAATATTCCATTAAAGCATCGGGGTGATAGCCTTGGCTGATTAAAGTCAGCTGCAGAGACTGCAGTATTTCCTGGATATTTATTTGGCTGATAATCAACTGAGGGGATTTGGGCTCAAAGTAACAACCTGTCCGGCAATATTTTTTATTAAACTCTTCTTCTGAATAAAGAATAATTTCTCCGTTCTCCTGGGCCGGGTATATGCCAAACCCTCTCATATACTTAGCCCACTCGGCAAAATCCAGATCTTGCTGATTTTGAGCGTTTACCTTGGGGAAGGAAAGTTTCAAAAAGAAAGGTCTTGTGTCAGCAATCTCAAGCTGATAATTTTTAATGGATATCAGGCTGCCTGATTCATCATCAAGAAACAGAGTTAAAATATATTGTCCGGAAGGTAAGTTTTTAGGCAGCTTAAAAGTCCAGTTACCTTCTTTGTCTGTTTTTAATTTAGCATTGGTTTGACCCGGAGTCAGGGTAAGTGTTACTTCAGCTTGAGGCAAACCTCTGCCTAAGAGAATGACATTTTGAGGAATCCGGTTTATCTTAACAGAATCAAAACTTACTACCGAGACATATTTAGGTTTAAAAATATCCAGGTTTAGGTAAAACAGGACAGCTGCTGCGCTTATCAAAAGAACAACAAAAACAAAAAAAGCAACAATTAGAATCCTCCTGCGCTTTAACGCAGGAATATCCGGTAAAGAATCCTCCATATATTAAAGATATACCATGCCGGAATCGTTTTGCAAGATATGTGGATCTCCTTACTTTTGGTAGATTTTTTTCAAATTTTCATCAAAAGTCAAAAACTCATCCGGCTTAAAATTCTCTATTTGAGTTAAAATTATTGAATCAGTAAATGTCAAATTTGACTGGCTAAAAATGCTTAAAGCATTTTGTATAGCAGATTTGTTCTCAGTTGAGACTCCTTCTAAGGCAACTAAACTTTCAAGAAACTTAACAATAAGCTCCTTTGGTTGTTTATAAAAAGATCTTAATACCCATTCTAATTCCGGAAAAACAATACTAGGTATAAAAATCCGGATCCTGCCATCTAAACAATCCTCCAATAAAGGGCGTATTTTATTAAAGCCAGGATTTCTTTTTAGACGATAATCCAGCAAAACATTAGTGTCAACGGCTACGGTTTTTGTCATAGGGACGCTTTTGAGAAACCCATTCTTTAACAGCTAATTTTTCAGCTTCATTCCTTATTTCTTTCCAAGATTTTCCGTCATCTAAACCGGCAAGATCACCGGCAAATTCAGCAATATTTGATTGTCTCTTTGGTTTTCCAATAAAGCCACCATCGAGGGTAGGGAAAATATCAATTTTGGCGCCTGTTTTTAAACCCAGTTTATCTCTAACAGGTTTAGGTAGAGTTAATTGGTTCTTTGTAGTTAAAGTTGTTGTAAAATTCATCTTAATTTTCCTTATTTATTATATATTCTCCTTGATTTTTTGTCAATCTCCTTACTTTTTGTTAAGCAGAAAATAAAGAAATAATGGTGGCTGTTCCGGCTATTATCATCAGGGTTGTTATGAACCAGCCTAATACGCTAACCCATTTATTATTTACCCATCTACCCATAATCTTGGCATTACTGCTCATCAGTACAATTAAAATTAAAATAACCGGAGCTATTAAACCATTTAAAATAGCTGCATAAATTAAAGCTTTAATTGGATCCAGCCCAATAAAATTAATACATAATCCTATACCTGTTGAGATGATAATTACTCCATAAAAAGCATTAGCTTCTTTGAGCTTTCTATATAACCCAAATTTCCAGCCAAAACTTTCTGAGAGGGCATAGGAAGCTGATCCGGCCAATACAGGTACGGCTAACATACCTGTGCCGATTATGCCTAAAGCAAAGAGTAGATAGGCCTCATCGCCTGCAATAGGCTTTAAAGCTGCAGCAGCTTCAGCTGCGCTGCTGATTTCAGTAATGCCGTTAGCGTAGAGTGTGGCAGCGGCCGCTGCAATAATAAAAAACATGACTAAATTAGATAAAAACATGCCTGACCAAACATCCAGCCTCATATTTTTTACCTCCTGAGGCTTTGTTTCTTCCTGGCGCAGTTTCAAACTGGTTTTACCGCTTAAAATTTGTTCTTCCACTTCCTGAGAAGTTTGCCAGAAGAATAAATATGGCGAGATTGTCGTGCCTAAAACAGCAGTAACTAAAAATATCTGGTCCTTTGAAAATACCAGAGTGGGGACAACAGCTTTTTGCAAAAGCTCATTTAAGTCTAAATTAACAGTTAAGGCAGAAAAAACATACGATAAAAGCACCAAAGCCAGCCACTTTAAGTATCTGGCATATTTTTCATAAGTGGTAAAAATTTGTAATGCCAGAGAAACAACGGTAAACCCCAAAATTAAAGAAGTAAAACTTAAATTAGGAAAAAGCAGCTGGGTTGCTTTAGCCATTGCTCCTAAATCTGCTCCGATGTTTAAGGAATTAGCAAAAAACAGTAAAAAGGTAGCAGATAAAAGCACCCATTTTGGGTAATATTGCCGGATATTGGCAGCCAATCCTCTTCCGGTCACCAGCCCGATCCTGGCGCACATTTCCTGAACTATGGCCATAAACGGGAAGGTGAAACCGGCCAGCCAGAGTAAGTTAAAGCCATAGGCTGCGCCTGCCTGAGAATAAGTGGTAATGCCGGAAGGGTCATCATCAGCTGCGCCTGTAGTAAGCCCGGGACCTAGTGTTTTCCAATACTGTCTGGCCTGGCTTACATGCGCTTGAGAGGCTATTGTTTGGCTTATTTGTTTTGAAGTATCAATTGTCTTTTCCAAGAGAACTGCGGGCGCGCCGGCAACCTGTTCTAATATCTTATCATTTAAAACCATGGCAAATTTAAGAGTAGACCAGTAAATTTACATAGTCAAGCAGTATATTTATGGTAAAATCTAACTTATGGCAGCGTAGCTCAGTGGCGGAGCGAGCGACTCATAACCGCTAGGTCACAGGTTCGATCCCTGTCGCTGCCACTAATTAGTTAGTAGTTTGTAGTGAGTAGTGAGTAGTTGGTAGTAATATAAGTATATGAAAATAATTGTGCTGGCAGGGGGAGAGGGGAAGAGGATGTGGCCAATTCAAACAGATAAGTGTTTAATTCCTTTTTTAGGAAAGCCGCTGTTGTATCATAACCTCAAAAAGATTAAAGAAGCTTTAAATCCTACTGAAGTTATTATAGTTTCCAACCCAAATATCAAAGATCAAATATCAAAAATCAAAGAGGAGCTAAATATATCAGGTACAATAGCTCTTCAGTCTGAGCCTAAAGGTATGGCAGATGCGCTTTTGTCTGCCAAGGAGTACCTAGAAGGTGAAATATTGGTTGTTAATGCTGAGGATATAGTGGAGGGGGAAATTTATGGACAGATTTCAAAGAGTGGATCAGAGGCAGTTTTTGCAGGACTTAAGGTAGATAAATATTTCTCCGGAGGGTATCTGAAGCTGGAGGGAGATAAGATTGTTGGAATAGCAGAAAAACCAGGAGAAGGAAACGAGCCTTCGGATCTGGTTAAGCTGGTAGTGGATTATTTTAAAGACGGGAAGAAACTGGTTGAATACTTGGAAAAAACGAGTTCTGACAAAGATGACCGATATGAGGCGGCTCTGGATAAGATGATTACAGATGGAATAAATGTTAAACTGACAAAGTATGAAGGAGCCTGGATTCCTCTAAAATATCCCTGGCAGATTTTAGATATTACAGCTTACTTTTTATCTCATATTGAACAACAAATTTCCCCGGGGGCAAATGTCTCTGAAAAGGCCATTATTTCTGGAAAAGTGGTGATAGAGCAGGGGGCAAAAGTATTTGAAGGAGCAGTAATTAAAGGGCCCTGCTATATTGGTAAAAATTGTATTGTGGGAAATAACTCTATGATTAGGGAATCTAATTTAGAAGAAGGTTGTGTAACGGGATTTAATTCAGATATTACCAG
>MFCX01000015.1:0-29947 GCA_001777055.1 Candidatus Daviesbacteria bacterium RIFCSPHIGHO2_02_FULL_39_12
GGCAGTTAAGAAGTTTTTCATGTAATTCTATGAGACTACACTTTTACCCTGCTTGTCAAATTTTAAGTTGTAAACTCATTGACGAGTGGTATATTGCACCCTGAATTGGATCTCGCGGATTAACATGGCTTTGCTTGCTGGTAATCCTTTCCCAGATGCAACCGATACTTTCTTCGATCGGTTCGCTGAGTCAATGACACTCGGACTCAACTGGCCTATCACCATTAATCGGCCATTCAAAAGATTAAACAAACCAGATGTCATTCAACGGGGTGCTCATCTACCTCTTAATCTAATCTCTTTTTAGGGGTCAGTTCCCCGCAGCTTGCTGCGATTTATATCTGATACAATCTTCCTGTGAGCTTGTATATCCACAAAAGCCATAATATATCCGTACTCCTGTATCATCTGGTATGTCCGGCTAAATATCGGGAGGTAGTTTTCAGCCCGGAAGTGGATGATGTTTTGAAACAGATTTGTCTGGAGATATCCAAAAGATACAGTTTGTATTTTCTGGAGGTTGGAACAGACCAGGATCATGTTCACTTCCTGATTCAGTCAGTGCCCATGTACTCACCAACCAAGATTGCCAGAATAGTTAAATCAATTACAGCCAGGGAAGTTTTCAAAAGGGCTCCACAAGTCAAAGAGAAACTTTGGGGCGGGGAATTCTGGACTGATGGATATTTCATCTCCAGTGTTGGTAAACAAAATTCTGAAACAGCTGTGGCAAGGTATGTTAAAAACCAAGGCAAAGGTTACCAATATATCCAAATTCACAAAAGTCAGCTCAGATTAGACATCTGATACCCCGTCAGCTTGCTGCGGGGTAGTTCATCCTTTTCTTGTATTCGTCCTGTAGATAATATTCATTGTGGAGATTGTAACAAGTGCGCTGAGCGGCAAAGCGGCTTTCGCGACGCCGGTGTCCCCGATCTTACTTCCTATTTTGCAAAAATATATTAAACTGCTATACTTATAGCTAATAAACCTGCTACCTATATAAAAATGACAGAGCTGGATAAAATCAATATCGGACTTTTAGGGGCAGGGGTAGTTGGTGGGAGTGTCCTTGATTATTATTACCACTCAAGAGATAGAATAGCGCAAATAACTGGCATTCCAATAGAAATAAGCCATGTTTTAATCAAGGACTCTCAAAAAGCAAGAAATGTTTCTATCCCAGACGGCGTCTTAACTACTACCCTAGATGACATTACACTTAATCCTAATATTAATGTTGTCGTTAGCTTATTAGGTAATGAAGATTTTGAAAGATATGCAGTCAGCAGATCACTAAGTCAAGGAAAGTTTGTTGTTACCGCTAATAAAATGATTATATCTAAATACGGCCCAGAATTATTTGATATAGCCAAAGAACATGGAGTTAGCCTTATGTTTGAAGCGGCTGTCGGTGGCGGAATTCAGATTATAGATAATTTGATCAACCGTTATACCCCAAACAGAATACAATCGGTTTTAGGAATATTAAATGGCACCACTAATTTTATTCTAACTAAAATGGCAAAAGAAAGAATGGCTTTTGAAGACGCCTTAGCATTTGCCCAGGAAGCCGGATTAGCAGAGCCAGATACTACCAATGATATAGAAGGATATAACGCTGCTTATAAATTAGCCATTCTAGCATCCTTAGCTTTCAGAAAGGGTTGGGTAGACCCCTCTCAAATTCACTGCGAAGGCATTACTCAAATTCACTCAAGAGATTTTAAAAATGCCGAAGACATGGGGTATGTTATTAAACTGATCGCCACAGCAAATGATACCCAAAGAGGCATTGAGGCTTGGGTTGCTCCAGTTTTACTTCCTCACAACCATTTGCTAACCAATATTGACGGGCAGTTAAATGGAATTTTACTACGAGGAGACCCTATTGGAGATACCCAGCTGGCTGGAGCAGGAGCTGGAGGAGAAACTACTGCTGCATCTGTTTGGTCGGATATCTTTAAAGCTACTCACCATTTAAGAAGAAATACTCTGCCTGAGGACAACTTCTTTCAAGGGCAGGCTAATGTAGTTTCATTTGACGAATGTGCCCATAGTAATTATGTACGCTTAACTATAAGAGATGGTTTACGCATTGTCCAGGATATAGGAAGAATCTGCAGTGATAACTTAGTCAGTATTAATCAGATTCTTCAGCTTAAAGATAGAAAATGGGTTGAAGATGGAATAGATTTGGCCGAGATGGCCATAGATATGGATCCGTCTGGAGAAGGTAATATCACTCAAGCAATTGCCGATATTGCGAGAGCCCCTTACTGTGTAGAGATTGGATCAAGATTCAGGGTGCTTTCATAATTATGAAAGAATTTCTATCTAAAAACACTGACCATAATCCTCCTTTTGAGTTTTTCTATGGAAAAAGAGAGCGACATCAGGAGCAAAGAAGCAGGGCAACAGAGATGGAAAAAGCTTTACTTAACAGCCCAAATTCTGAGGTAATTTATCCTGAAGAGTTCACCCCGCTCCCAATTCACATACTCAAAGTAGTACATTCATCTGATTATGTAGATTTCCTGACTAGTACCAAGGAGGGGAAAGGAAGGAAGTATCGCTACCCATCTGTATTCCCACCCAGAAGAAGTTCTCAGACTAGACAACCTAACGGTCTGCTTGGATATTACTCTTGCGATATGTATACTCCAGTTAATAGTAAGATCGCATCAGCAGCATTAACAGCTGCAACAGGAGCTTATAACGCTGCCCAAGCCGTATTGCGTGGTGAAAAAACTACTTATGCTGTAGGGAGACCCCCCGGACATCATGCAGGATATGATTATATGGGCGGATATTGTTATATAAATAATTCTGCGGTGGCTGCATACACACTTAGTGAGCAAGGAAGGGTTGCAGTTGTGGACGTTGATTTTCATCATGGTAATGGCACCGAAGATATATTCAAAACACTGCAAGCGGAACAGGAAGAACCAAAAGTTATAACTATTTCAATTCATGCGGATCCCAATAGAATGTTTCCATATTTTTCAGGCCATTCTACAACGCCAGATACTCCATTTTGGCAAGGAATAAATTATGCCTTAGGTCCAGACATTACAAATCAAGAATATGATCGTGTGCTGAATAAAGTTCTAAGACAGGTTGACGATTTACGTGTTGATTATCTTGTAGTACCCATTGGTTACGACACTCATGAAGCAGACCCAATAGGTGATTTTAAGCTTACTACTCCTTATTATGAACAAATATCTAGAAGGATTATGGAGTTAGGTTTACCAACAGTATTTATCCAAGAAGGTGGTTATAATACGGAACTGTTAGCAAATAATATTAAATCATTTATCCGTGGAATAGAAGATTAAAAAAGTATTATTCTGATTTAGTCCCACCCCATTCTAGCCAAAAAAGATAGCTTTCAGAGTTTCTGGGAGTCACATCCAACCATCTTTTGAAGTACTCTTCAGCATGAAACTCAACTATTCGTTTCTCGGGATCCTTTTGAGATTCATCTTTAAAAAAGAATACACGAACTTCACGCCCGCTTATAGCCCGTGCAGTTTTTATATCATAGTCAGCATCCGATTCCAAAATTAGTACTCTTTGATAAACGCTTTCTCTAACTATATAAGTCTCCCCTTTGATTATATCGTTCCCAGTATAAAGAATAGGATAAAATCTTCCTTTCTCCAAATACATTTCACCATGCACAGCATCTTGATCTAAAAATACTTCGTTTGCAATGAGATGGTGCCACTTTCCACCCTTTTTCAATGTTCCATAAACAAATAGAGGTACTTCAATATTCACTTAACTTCCTCTGCCGGGCCTTTCAATAATAACTCTTGACCTGAACGAGATTTAGAAATTATCAAATCTCCTCCTGTACAATGGACCAAAACTGATCTTGCCCGAGGATATCTCTCCAACATAAAACCACCCGCCACCGTTGACCCGGTACCACAAGCTGGAGTAACACTATGGTAGGCATCATTACCTAAATTTCTTTCATGGGTACAATTCATAATTTCAACAGATTCTCCATTTTCTTTACCAATAAATATGAAGTTGGCATTTATTTCCTTAGGGAAGCATGTTAAATTTTTAGTTATGATTGGACCTGTTTCTACTGCCAACTTCCTAAGTTGCTCTATATCACCTTGATTGCCTGGAACTTCCAATACCACATGAGGTTCTCCGTCTATACTTTTTCCTTCCCTATTACCATTTAAACCAATACTCCAAGTAGTACTATTGGTAAACCGAGATAAGTCTTTTAAAATACTTTCCGGAATCGGAGAGTCTAAAAAATTGCCATCCTTATTTGATAACACTAGAGTTGTATTAACATATTTGGATAAATCCTCAGCATGGTAGGTAAACTCTCCCATATGAACAGTGTATAAACTTCCATCAATTTCAACAGTCCTTAAACCACTCAATGTCATAATTCTGGCTTCAACTGTATCCGGGAACTGTTTTTGGATGAAAGCTGCAACTGCCCTTACACCATTACCACACATAGTAGAAATTCCACCAGCCAAACCATTATTACTTCCACCCTTTGGCTCAAAAACATACATCTCATAGTGATAACCTTGCTGATAAAATCTCCGTGGGTTACCTTTCAAAACTAAAACACTGTCAACATTATTTTTTTTACCTAAGCGAGTGAAGGTATTTCTTAAATTTCGATTATTTTGCCAATCAAGATTTTCTTTTAGCTCAAATATCAAGAACTTATTTTGACATGCTTGATATAAACTATAGTCCAACACGATTTGTCCTCCCTTCTGGTGAAGTTACATAAACTTTATTGATTGTTCCATTTTTAAAAAAGACATTTAAAAGTGTGAATGGCAATAAACCACCTTTAGCTGTTTGTAATATAATCCTCATTTCTTCTTGTTCGTGACTAAATTCAATAGGATGAATGATAATGTTATAATCAACCATTTTTGTTTCTTGAAAAACTACATCTAGAAGGGCACAGGCATATTTTCCGGAAGGAGTAGTTAGAGGAATATGTCTACCATCATGCCTTACTAATCCGTTATGTGATATTTCAGCCATCAACTCTTCTGCTCTAGGAATAAGAGATGATTCCCATTCAACTCGGTCGATTGGTGGCCCGATTCTGGAAAGATATTCTGATACACCATTCACTGTCTCAACTGAATAATCATCTAATAAAACAGCATGTTCAACTCTGCATGATCTTTGTAATAAAAACTCTCTGCCTGTAGAAAGAAGGTGGTTATAACCTAAGGAATGCTCATCAGCCCAAGGTCTATCAAGATAAATAGGAGTACCCTCTATTGCCACACTTGCTCCATCAGGCACAATTTGGAGAATATCTGACATCCTTCTAGTGAGATGGGCTATTTGTCCTTGTAATATCTTTGTCTCTGCTTCTTTATTCATAAAGTTTGTCTTTCTCTTTTTGCAATTTTGCTATAAAAAAACCCCTCTTGTGAGGGGTATTCCTTATGGCGGTTTTAAGATTTTAAACTACGCCAATAGAACCCCTCCATTGATAGGTTTCTTTGCTTTTTTACTACCAGTGACTAGACAAAGGGTGTTATTCATAATTGTAATCAGATTATTACAGAATTTTATTCTTTTGTCAATCATTATCATTTAGGCCTTAAAGTTGGGAAATAGAGTACTTGACGAATATGGTTAGTATTTGTGATCAACATTGTCCAACGATCGATTGAGATACCAATACCTGCCTGTTGAGGCATACCGTACTCTTGCGCCAAAATAAAATCTTCATCAAACGGCATCGCTTCCTGATCGCCTGCATCTTTTTTTGCCTTTTCCGCTTCAAATCTTTTCCTTTGGTCTCTTGGATCATTTAATTCGGTATAACAATTCATAGTTTCCATTCCGCCTGCAAAAAGTTCGAATCTTTCCGTAAGGTTTGGATCATTCCTGTGTCTTTTAGTTAAAGCACTTGTATCTGTCGGGTAATCCATAACAAATGTCGGTTGAATCAACTCCTTCTCCCATAAAGCTTCAAAAAGTTTAAGCATCATATCTCCCCTGGTTTGCGCATCTTCTACTCCATAATTATGGGTTAAGCTTGTTAACTCAGTATCCGAGATCGTAGTGGGTTCAATGCCTAATTTTTGACGAAGACCATCATAAATGGTAAGTCTTCTCCAGGGTCTTGAATAATCCACTACTTGATCTCCGAAAGGAAGCTTGGTTGTGCCTGTGTTTTTTTTAACTAGTCCCACCATTAAATCTTCCGCCATATCCATCATATTGTAGTAGTCCCAAAAAGGCTTATATAATTCTACTTGAGTAAACTCCGGGTTGTGAGTGCGATCCATTCCTTCATTACGAAAATCTCGCGAAAATTCAAACACTCCCTCATAGTAACCTCCTACTGTATATCTTTTTAGATAAAGCTCGTTGGCTATACGAAGATAAAAATCTGTATCCAGTGCTCTATGATGGGTTGTAAATGGTCTCGCCTCGGCTCCACCATAGGTTGAGTCTAAAATAGGAGTTTCCACCTCAAGGCAACCAAGTTTATTAATAAAATATTCCCTCATTGACTGTACGATTTGAGAGCGAATCCTAAATCGTTGTCTTGCTTCGACGTCAACGAGCGTGTGTAAATACCTCTGACGTTGTTGAGTTTCAGCACTAGTAACTTCGATCGGCGGAAATCTTAATGCTTTGGTAAGCATCCCTACATCATCTGCCCATACTGAAATTTCACCAGTTTTGGTTTTCTCTAGTATACCCCTAACCCCGATAAAATCACCCTCTTCGAAATTATCTCTTATCAACTCATAACGATCTTGCAATTGATCCTTTGATAAAACTGCTTGAATGCTCCCAGAACCATCTTCAATATGAGCAAACGATATACCACCATGAACTCTTTTAGGAAGCATCCTGCCTGCAATACTGACAGAACTACCCCTTAATATTTCATAGCCTGCTATTAATTGAGCAGTTAAATGGGTAATGTGAGGCGGTTCTGCAGGGTAAGGATTAATTCCTGCTTGTTCCAAAGCCTCTGCTTGAGCAAGCCTATGTAAGTAATCTGTAGTCTCTGTTTCTCTTCTCATATTCTCTTTCCGCAATTTCTAGTAATTATTTATATGCAGTTAATAATCCTCCTAAACTATCATAGAAGTCAGTGTAGTAGTGACTAACCCTAGGAACACCAAGAAATCTCTCTAAAGCAAGCGTGCGTGCCTTTCTTATGCCGCTAATCATACCAGGAATTTGTTCATAAGCGCCACCAGGAAAAAGAACGAAAATATGCTTCAATAATACTTCAATGTCGGCATTTATCCCTTCATAATGGGTTGCCGGCCTGAGATGAGACGGAAGTCTTTCGGCTACTTTATCAAAATGTAGTCCTTGCTTGACTAATTCATCTTCCCTGCCGACTACTTTAAGCCATACTCCATATGGTTTTCGCCCTCTCTCGCAAATTGGCGTATAAAATACAGCCGGATCAACAGTAATGCCTAAAAGTTGTGCTTGTTCAAAAAATGGAATTCTTGGTTCAACCAGTGTTGGCAATCCATCAGAGTAATGATCTCCTGATACAATATCATTGATGGTATCGCTGTAACTTTGCCTGAAACTATTCTCGCTAACATCAAGTCTTGTGTGAAATCCGAACTTTATCTTAGCCTCAAGTTGGCTATGGCAAATCTGCTACAGTTGTTCAGGTGTGTACAAATTTTGTTCCTTCATTTTATAGGAGCAGGATATTGTAAAACAATCCTAACAAAAAACAATATGATTGTCAATTACTATAACCCATTCCGGTAAGTAACTCTTTGGCAACAAGCACATCATCAAATGGAAGATTTATATCTCCGATTGGTAAGTAGCTTTCATGACCTCTTCCGGCGATCAAAACCAAGTCTTGAGGCTTTGCCCAAAAGAGTGCTTCTCTGATTGCCTCTTTCCGATCCACTACAACCCTGAAATCTAAAGATTCCCTCTTACCATCAGCGCGCAAAGCATCTGCCATAATTTTAGCAATCTCAATAGGATCTTCATCACATGGATCATCCATAGTTAAAAATATAAAATCTCCTCCTTCGGCTGCCCGAGCTAATTCCGGGCGGTTATTAGGATCTCTACCCCCCGCATGACCAATTATTACTGCGAGACGATTCGGGTTTTGCTCTTTAATATTATTTACGACTGTTCTTAAGGCCCCTGGAGTATGAGCAAAATCTACGATTACTCTAAAAGGTTGGCCCTCTTGAATCTCCATCATTCTTCCTTTGACAGATTCTATATAGGGAATTTTACTTACCAAACTATCCAAGTCTAAACCAAATCCATGAGCTACGCTTAAACCGGCAAGCCAGTTGGAAATATTAAACCTGCCGGGAAGTTTAGTAAATGTCTGGTATTCCTCATCATCTACAATAAATTTAAACTCTGTACCAGACGGCGATATTGAAACAATTTCTCCTCTTACTCTACAGTCACTGGCCATTCCGTAATCTATTATAGGAACAGAACAGGCTGATCGGAAATATCCGGCATTCAAATCATCTGCATTAATTACTCCAAACTTTGGCGTATTCTTTACTCCATGTCCTAATTGTGCAAAAAGTTGGGTCTTTGCTTCCCTATACTCTTCAAAAGTATGATGAAACTCTAAATGTTCGGGCGTTAAATTCGTAAAAACTGCTGCATCAAACTCAACAGCTCGTACTCGATCAAGAGCAATAGCATGTGAACTAACCTCCAATACTGCAGCTTTGGGAGGCTCTAAAATAGCTCGTGAGACTACATCGGCCAAGAAAGATTGTACCTCTGTTGAACCCGGTGTTGTGTTTGAGAAAGGACTTTTTTCTTCTGATTTATTCCAGCCTAGATAAACAGTGTTTAGAACCCCAACTTGCCATCCTGCTTCAAGTAGTAAATGTCGGATAAGATGAGTTGTCGTAGTCTTACCATCTGTACCTGTAACCCCAACTACTTTTAGTTTTTCTGATGGTCTACCATAAAATGCTGATGAAAGATCTGCTAAGGCAGCTCTCGGACTCTCCACTTTAATAACAAACGGGGCGGTTACGTCTAAATCCTTTTCTACTACCACTCCATAAGCTCCCTTCTCTAATGCATGAGGTATAAAACTTGCACCATCTAGCTGGCTACCTGGTATGGCAACAAATAAAAAGCCCTCTTCTACTTTTCTGCTATCTTGAGTGATACCTTTAATTTCTGGCGGAGGCGAACCTGTTATTCCTTTAATCTTAGTTGAGTTAAAAATCTCTGCAGAGTTCACTTTTTGTATTATATCAGCTATGCCTATACAGTACCATCACTTATACGGTAGTTGTATTCAAAAAGTGCGAAAATTTCCAACGCTGATGGATTTTAAAGCGAATCCCGAGCGAAGCGAGGGATGAGCAGCGACAACGAATGCGATTTGTTTTGGTTGGGTAATGTTTAGAGGTTGGGATTTAGATCTAGGTTGGGAACAGATTGAGGTTGGCGACGTAAATGTTAATTAGCGAAGAAAGTTGCAGCATTCATTTTCCCCTTAAACCCCTTTTTCTGCTGCAACTTTTCTGAGCGAGTCGCACTATGAAGCGTTAGTAATTTTTGGTAAAATGGTTTCGAGCGAAGGAGTATATCTGCTCCCAGTCCCGAGTTGGCGGGTCCGCCCGTAGGGCGGACCATTGATTTAGAGCTTCAGAGTAAACTATTTTGTCGGTGAGAAAAAGCAAGCCGAAAGATTTTAATTAACTGCAAGTACCTTTTTAAGGCTTCAAACCCACTTGCGATATTTATTATTAGTAATTGTTTCAGAATTTAAATTCCCCGCTGTGGCGGGGAAACTTTGCACAAACGATTATTTTAGAATTTTTGCTACTTGTTTTTTCTGCTGGCAGTTTGTATATTGATAGCGAACTCAACTTTTCCGATTGCTTTTTTTAATGGGCATCTTGGACAACGAGAGCAATCGAGTTGAGTTCAACCAGGGTGCCCTTTAAAGTGGAAATGGTGAGAAGGAAGTGAATTCCTTCTCACACCTTATACCACTTTAGCTTTGGTTTGCTTAGTTGGCTTTAATTATTTTACTTTTATGGAACAAACTGCCATTAATAATCAACAAAAATTCTTTTTATATGCTCGCAAGTCTACTGACGTAGAGGATAAGCAGATGAGGTCTATTCCGGATCAGTTGTTAGAGCTTCGCGAGTTTGCCAAGCGAGAAGGAATAAACATTGTAGAGGAGTTTACAGAGGCAAAAACGGCTAAGGTTCCGGGTCGTGCAGTATTTAATACTATGGTTGAGCGGTTAGAGAAGGATGAGGCTTCTGGTATTCTCGCTTGGCATCCGGATAGACTTGCTCGCAATAGTGTAGATGGAGGTAAAATAATCTACCTTGTTGACCTTGGCAAAATTAAATACTTGAAATTTCCCCAATTCTGGTTTGAAGCAACTCCTCAAGGGAAATTTATGCTTAGCATGGCGTTTGTGCAAAGTAAATACTTCGTGGACTCTCTATCAGAAAATACTAAAAGAGGACTGCGCCAAAAAGTCAAAAGAGGAGAAATGCCAGGTTTAGCTCCAATTGGCTATAAAAATATCTTAACTGCTGATAGAAGGAAGATTATTGTAGTTGATAAAAAGAAATCTCCTTTTATCAAGGAAGTTTTTGAGAAATTTTCCACTGGAAAATTTACTTTAAAGGAAATGTATGGCTTTTTGGCTAAAAATGGCATTACTACCAGTGGAGGTAAACCTCTTAAGGATAAAATCAGCTGGATATTGTCTAACACCTTTTACTATGGCCATTTTAAATTTAAAGGCGAGATCCACGAAGGGGTACATTCGCCAATCATAACAAAGAAACTGTGGGACTTGGTTCAAGTAGCTCTACATCAAAGGAGTAAGCCTTGGTCTAAAGCTAATATTGAGCGTATTCCTAAACCATACCTAGGACTTTTTCGCTGTGGTGAATGTGGCATGATGATAACAGGTGAAACTAAAACTAAACTTATTAAATCTACCAACCAATATGCCACTTATATGTATTACAGATGTACGAAAAAGTCCAAATCAAAATCCTGTAGTCAGGCTTTTATCCGACAGGAAGAACTTGATCGGCAACTATCCAATGAAATAGCCACAGTTTCTTTGAGACAGGATTGGGTAGATAAAATGTTATTAAGGTTATCTTTAGAAGAAAAAGATGTTGCCCAATCCTGCCATGCGTTTGTTGGAGAAAAGCAAAGTGAGATAAAAGCTATTAATGAGAAGTTGCAAAGGCTCCTTGATTCATACCTTGAACAGGATATTGAAAGAGATATTTACCTTACTAAAAAGTCAGAGCTTTTATCTCAAAAGAAAAAACTTGAGGAACAAGTCCTCAAGTTCCAACAAACACAAAATGCTTGGCTCGAACCAATGAAACAATGGATTATGGAAGCCGCCGCGGCGGCTAATATCGCAAGAAACAACAACCTAGAGGAGAAAAAGGTACTTGCATTAAAAATCTTCGGCTCGAACCTTAAACTCACCGACAAAATAGTTTACTCCGAAGCTCTAAATCAATGGTCCGCCCTACGGGCGGACCCGCCAACTCGGGACTGGGAGCGGGGTACGAGAATCGGACTCGCTTCTCCACCTTGGGAAGGTAGCATACTACCGGTGTACTAACCCCGCCTATATCACAGGTGATATTTTACCAAATTCATGGTAATCTAGGTTAAGGAATATGGCATATAGATACAAAAACAGAAGATCTACCAGGAGATTGACCCAAAACAGCAAAAGAAATTTTATCATAACCTTAAGTTTAATTGCCTTGCTTTTATATGCCACAATTACCTGGGTTCTCCCTTTTTTCATAAATAGTCTCGGTTTAGTTAAAAATATTGTTAATCCTTCACCAAAAGTTATAACTGCCCCCAAAACCAATGCCACATTGGCTCCCCCGATATTAAATATTCCTTATGAAGCAACTAATAGCGCTCAAATTAATATTAAAGGATATTCTACTCCTAAATCTAAAGTGAAACTTTATATTGATGACAAGGAAAAACAAACCATAGAAACAGAAGACAACGGAAACTTCACTTTTGAAAATGTTGATTTAAATTTAGGAACAAATAATATTTATGCCAAAACTATAGATTGGGATAATACAGAAAGTCTGCCTTCAAAACTCATTAAACTTATTTATGATAATCAAAAACCCAATTTAATATTAAACGAGCCGGAAGACAATAGGGTAATTCAAGGAGATAAAAAGGTAAAATTCTCCGGCAAAACAGATCCTGATAATGAAATTTTTATCAATGACAGCCGGATTATTATAGACAAAGATGGAAACTTTAATACCGAGCAACCTTTAAATGATGGCGATAATAACTTTAATATTAAAGCAGTCGGCAAAACCTTAAATATTACGGAAATCTCAAGAAAAATTATATATAATCCTTAATCCTTCGATGAACCCAGGACTTTCAGGCTACCCAAAAACCATTGAAAAAAAGTATTGTAAAAAAAGACAGAAGCAATAAAGAAATAACCTGATAAAAAAGATTTAAAAAATTACTTTTCACAAGTCCCAAAAGAATAAATATAGGAAAAATCGGTAATACAAATCTTGGCATTGAAGACAAAGTGGGGGTAAAAAGGGGCAAAGCTATGGAGACAGAAGCGTAAACAGAATAAGAAATAGGTAAAAATCTAAAACTTCTAATTGTCAAACCTAATCCAAAAATTGCAAATAGTAAGTCTAAACTCGTACTGAAATTAGAAGTCAAAAATCCCGGAATAGTAATATTTTTTATGGCATCCCAAAATCCAAATATAGGTACTGCCAATTGTCTTTGCCAATGTTTTTCTGCTGTAATAAAATACAAAGGGTCTGCAGTTAGATTTAGTAAAAAGTAAGCATAAACTATAAACCCTAAAGGAGAAAGCAACACAAACCAATTTTTCTTATTGATTCCAGCTGTTAATTGTACTTCCAATATTAAAGCCAACACTACTGCGAGTCCCGCCAGCCTTGTGCCGGATGCCAAGCTTGCAAAAATTGTTGCCAAAAATAATTTATTAGACCTTAAGAAATAAAAAGCGAGTACCACCAGCAGAAAAAATAGTCCTTCCGAATAAGCTGTTAGGAAATAAAAAGATGTTGGAAAAAAAACTAAGACAGCTATAGCCTTTTGTGCAATTTTTTTATCAAAATCCCGTGCAATTAATTTATACAAAATTTGCAATCCAAAATAAAAAGAGAATAAGCTGATTAAAACAGCAGATAATAAAAAATTGCCCGTAAAATTAGTTAGGAATTTTACAGCAAGTGGAAAGAGTGGGAAAAAAGCATACTGAAAATTTTGCTGATAACCTTTTTGGGCAATTCCTAAAAAGTGTCCCCCATCCCAGTTGGAAAAAGACTCGAAAAAATTATTACTAAATCTTTGTGAATGTGGTAAGGTAGAAAAACCTAAGAAAGAAATAAATAACAGGCATACTAACCAAACAATGAAAATAATGTTTACACTAGGATATAATTTCACGATATGAGTTTTGTAACTCTGATTCTAACACTGGCAATTTTGTCCGGTCAATTAATTAAAATTCCACTGCTGCCCCAAGGCGGCTTAACCGTATTAGACTTTACAGTAATATCCTTAGTATTTTTTGGATTAATTAAACTTAAACTAAGATTAAAAAGCCCGCCTTTTTTTATTAAAACAGCCCTGTTTTTTATTACCGTTTGCCTAATTTCACTTGCTATCACTCCCCTGTCTTTAAATCTGAGTCAATATTTAATTAGCGTTTCTTACACGTTAAGATTATTGTTTTATATTATTTTGGGATGGTTAATTTATCTGGAAGCTTTTCCTAAACTCAAGGATCAAATTCCGCAAATAGTTTGTTATTCATCCTTGAGTTTATCAATAATAGGAATTTTGCAATTTATTTTTGTTCCTGATTTAAGATTTTTGCAAAAAGATCTTTGGGACCCTCATTATTTTAGAGCAGTTTCTACATTATTAGATCCAAATTTCCTGGGCGCTTTTTTAGTCTTATCACTTTTAACAACTTTTAATACAAAAATTTCGCCCGCGCTCAAAAAATATTCTCTGCTAATTATTTTTATAGCATTACTGACTACTTTTTCCAGAGGCTCTTATTTATCTTTTTTACTCACTTTTTCCACTTTTTCTCTATGCAAAAAATCAGTTAAACAAATTTTCGTCACCCTCCTTCTTTTTGTTATATTACTGACAGGTTTTAATATTTATCAAAAAGCTGTGGCTGAACCTAGGGGAGTTGATAAAGCTAAATCGGCAGAAAACAGGCTAGGAACGTGGCAGCAGGGGTTAACCCTTTTTCAACACCACCCCATTTTGGGAACTGGATTTAATGCTTATAAATTTGCTTTAAAACAAAACAATTTAGCAAATGACCAATTTTTACAAAGCAGGGGAGCCACCTCTAATGATTCAAGCTTATTACATGTTGCCTCAACCACCGGTGTTATCGGACTCATTACTTATATTTTCTTTTTGTTCTCTCTGTTTTTAACAGGCTGGAAAAATAAAACAAATCCTTATGGCTTAGTATTAATCTCCGGATTAGTAGGACTGCTTGCCCAAAGCTTTTTTATTAATAATTTGTTTTATCCCTTTATCTTTTTATGGATTATACTGATTGCCGCTAGAGTCCCGGTTTTAAAAGGCCAAAAAAAGTAATTCTTTTTTCTCTGACATTTTTAATAATATAATCATCATCCACCACTTTATTTTTTTGTATCCGGGCTCTTTTTTTCAGTAGGGCAGGGAGGTGAGAGAGGATATAAAGATCTGCCCCTATCCCCTGCCAAAACAACCCCTGTTTTATCATCCAAAAAATAGTATTAATATTGACTAAAATAATTTTTAACCAGTTAAGATTTGTCAAGAATAATCTTCTAGGGAAATCTTTAATAATCATCTGGGTCATATTCCTAAACTGCCAATACTCCATCATTGGTCTAATCCTTAAAGAAGTTGCTTTATGCATATGATAGATTATTGCTTTGGGTTGATACCAACCTTTAAAACCCTGAAGTTGTGCCCGTAAACACAAATCCACATCCTCCATATAGGTATTAAAATCCTCATCAAATAAACCTACTTTATTAAACACTTCCCTTTTAAATAAACCCCCTCCGGCAGTGACCATAAATACATAGCCCGCCTTACTAAACTTTGGTCCGTCCTTCTCCCCCATCCCTAAATTATATGCATGTCCTGCTACATCAATAATATCCCCTGCCGAATCTATCCTATCTCTCCTATAAAAATTGCGGACTCTGGCTGCAATAAAACCTGCATCCTTATGCTGGTTTGCTGCCGCCACCAAACAACTTAAACCATTCTCCTCTACTGCAGTATCATTATTTAACAAAAAGAGGTATTTGGATTTGCTATTTTGAATGCCGCTATTTACAGCTTTTGCAAAACCATAATTCTTATCCAGTTTAATAACTTTAAATTCCGGGAAAAACTTTGTAACATAATCTACTGATTTATCAAGTGAGCCATTATCCACAACAATCACCTCAAAATCCTTAAAGGTTTGCTTTTGTAAAGAAGGTAAACATTTTTTCAATAACTGCTTACCATTCCAATTTGGGATAATTACAGAAACTAAAGTACTCATTTAAACACCTTGACTCTAAGCAGTTGGAAGAACACCAAAAAACTCAGCACTTCTGATGCCACAGTTATCCAAGAAGCAGCAATGAATCCATATTTTGGAATAAATAATAAATTTAAAATTACGTTAAAAGATAAGGTAAGTATAGAAAGTAAAATAATAGGTTTTAAATATTTATCCGTAGAAAGTAAAATCTGCGCTCCCGGCACATGAACAAAAATAAATGGTAAAGATAAAGCCAAAATCCTCAAAGCTTCAATAGAAGAAAGATAGTTTGGTAAAAAAATTTGTATAATTTGGGGCAAGACCAGTAAATACCCTACTGCCACGACAATTCCTAATAAAACCATCGCCTTAAAACTTTTAAAATAAACTGATTTAATCTTGGATTTATCATCCAAATATAGTTTGGCTACAACAGGAAAAAGCGCTGTTGATAATGCAGATGGTATAAAAACAGCTGCTTCTAAAAATTTATATGCCGCAGAATATATACCTGTATCAAAATTCCCTTTTATATAAGAAAGCAAGATAGTATCTATCCTAAAATAAAGCATACCTAATATCCCCAAAAGACCATAAGGCAATGACCCCAAAGTAATTTCTCTGATGGTTTTAAAATTAATTTCGGATAGTAAATTAATTTTTTGGGTAGGCAGTATAAGAATAATTATTAGCAGATACCCAAGTTGTCCCAAGATTAAAGCAACGGCTGTGCCAGTTGGTCCAAAACCGGAAGAAACTAAAAAGTAACCGATAAGTGAGGTAAAAATAGACAAAAATACTAAAGATAAAGCAGAAAGCTGTAATCTTTTTAAAGCTACAAATAACCCGTCTAAAGTTAGCGCCACAGCTTGAGGAACAACTGCCAGAACCATTAACAAACTCACGCTCACCCTAAATTTGTCAGGGTCCAATATATATAAAATCACGGCAAAGATTCCAAAAAGACAACTGGAGAGAGTTAATCTCAAAAGCGTGACATTAAATACTAATCCGGATATCCTAAGATGATCTTTAGCAATTTCTCTGATTAAAAATCTGTTAAAACCAAAGTCAGAAATAGTGGAGATTAAGGAAAAATAAGCTAAAGCCACAGAATAAAGCCCAAACTCAGCAATCGCCAAATTTCTGGCTAAAAAGATGGTATAGAAAAAACCTATTAATCTGATTATAACTTGGGCTAAAGCTAACCAGGAAGCCTGCCGTAAAATCGGTAGCATTAATAAATTGTACCAGGTTAGTCCATATCTGCAACAAGTCCACACCAGCTAAATTGCATAGCTCCTAAACCTTCTCCTGTTTGAGGATTAAAATACTCACGAAAACCTGATTTTTGCAGCAAATTTACGGAAGATCTCTTAATCTCTTCTGCTATACTATTAAAACCGTAATTTTGTAACCCCTTATATATAAACCAATTAGTCCCTATCCAGGTAGGCCCTCTCCAATAACCTGAAGGGTCAAAAGAGGGTTCATCTAAAGAGGTGGTTGGAACCGGAAACTCTGTCCAAAATTCCTTTGGATTAAGCAGATGTTTTTCAACCAAGTTTTGTGCCTGCTTTTGATTTAAGATTTTAGCAAAAAGAGGAGCAAAAATAGCCCATGTTTTAATCTTTATTTTCTGGTAATCTTCCCCAAAAGTAGACCAAAAAAGATCGTCCTCATACATAAATTTTTTCATAGCCTCAATTATTTTCTCTCTTTGTTCATCAAAAAATTTAGCATCCTCCGAATAACCTAAACTTGTAGCAAGCTGGACCAGTAACCTTAAATTCTCTACCATTATTACATTAAAAGGTACGTCTTTAACCCAGAAAAAATTCCTCATGCAAAAAGGCGCATCAAAATGGCATTCTATATTTTGCTTAACTAAATGCATCCTTTTTTTAGTATTCTCTTTTAGAGTGTGATTTGGCGGCAAATTTAAAGCAAAATCAAATCTGGGTGAGTTATCCTCACCTGACTCATCCGGATTCATAATCCCGATCAAATGATTTGTATGAGGATCCCGCTCAGTCAATAAGTATCTGTAGAAATGATACAAGTTAGAATAAACCTTTTTAACAAATAAGCTGTCTTTATCCTTTTGGAAAATTTGCCAGACAGCATAAGCAAGCATTGGCGGTTGAGTAATAGTGCTGGTATGATTTTTCCCCCAGATAATCCTGGGAAAACTTCCCGGCAATTTCTTATCCCAGTAAATAATATGCGGGATCATACCATTTTCAAACTGTTTTGATAAAAGAGATACAATCTCATTTTTTGCATCATTTATTTTATAATGAGTCAAAATAATAGCGTGAAAACAAGAATCCCATAACCACTGATAAGGGTAAGCGCCGGGAGCAGGCACGGTATATTGAAAGCCATTGGTCTCCCTCCTATTTTTTTTAAGTAACTGATAAAAATCTTTGTTTTTCATTACCCTAAATTGACTATCGTCTTTAAAAGTTCAGCCGACCAGCGGTAAACATTATAATTTTTGAGGGTTTCTCTCATGCTGCGCATCCTTTTTATTTGTTCCTTTGGCGTCATTTCCAAAGCCTCCTTTACGGCTTGGGCTGTTTGCTCGCCGTTATATGGGTTTACAATCAATGCGTCTCTTAACTCCCTTGACGCGCCGGTATATTGGCTTAAAATTAAGACTCCTTTTTCATCATACCTCGACGCCACAAATTCTTTTGCCACCAAATTCATCCCATCATGTAAAGAAGTCACCAGACAAACATCTGTTGCACGGTAAAATTTCTGGATTTCTGTATGGCTATGGTGTCTTTCCAAAAGTATAATTGGCTTCCAATTTTTTATCTTAAATAAAGCATTAATTCTTTCTACCTCTTTTTCTACCTCAAGCGCAAAATCCCTGTATTTTTTAACTTTGGTTCTGCTCGGGGCAGCAATTTGGATAAAGGTAAAATTGCCCTGATAAGACGGATTGTTATGAAGAAAAATCTCTATTCCTTTTAATCGTTCGGGTATGCCTTTTGTATAATCCAGCCGGTCAATCCCCACGCAGATGTATTTTGTCTTGATTCCCAATGTCTTTAACAATTCATCTTTTTCCAATTTAGCATCCGCATCTGCTCGTTTATCAAAGCCGTTGGGAAAAGAAATACTAATCGGAAATGGTTTGATATAGGAAATGTGATTGTTTCTGGTAATTGTGAATTGCTCAAAATCTATTAAAGACTCAAGCTCCCTGCTTACTGTTTCAATAAAATTATTGCAATGAAGTTGCGTCTGAAACCCTGCCAGATCAGCTCCCAGCATGCCGTCTAAAATTTCTTTTTTCCATGGGCAAATACTAAAAGCTTCCGGATTCGGCCAGGGAATATGCCAAAAAATTCCTATGACAGCACCGTGCCTTTGCATTTTAACCATCTTCGGAACTAAAGATAGATGAAAATCCTGAATTAAAACAATCGGCCTATCCTGATTTTTTATTTCGGAAAGTATAGCATCGGCAAATTTTTGATTAACTTTTTTATACTCCTCCCAATCCTCTTTTCTAAAGATAGGCCTGTTGTGGGCTATATGGCAAAGAGGCCATAATCCCTCATTGGAAAAACCATCATAGTAACCTTTTTCTTCTTCTTCAGTCAGCCAGACGCGCCTGAGAGTATATTTTGGCTCATCCGGTGGAACTTTAATTCTGTTAAACCTATCAACCACTAATTTATCGGCATCACCGCTGCCATAGGCAATCCAAACTCCGCCGCAGGAACGCATCACAGGTTCAATTGCCGTTGCCATACCACTGGCCGGAAAGTAGTAACTGATTCTTCCTCCGTTTTTTGTGTGGACATAAGGTTCTCTGTTAGAAACCATAAAAATACTCCTTCCCTTTAAGAGATCTTTCACAAACTCTTTGAGTCTTTCCGCAGTCCATGGCGAATCTAATTGCTCCAGCCTCATCCTGGCTTCTTCACTGGCAGAAGTTCGCGCCTCTATTAAACTGCTTCTTATATTGGAAATTTCTTTAACCAAAGGTCTAAAGAAAAATGAGCTTGTTAAACCTTTAGGAGACCGCTCCACCCCACCCATTCTTGCTAATTTCAGCGTTTCCACCAAACCACGGATTGGCACATAAATGATCCAGCGAATCAAAAGAAGAGTAGCAAAAGACAATAAGGATGCCTGAATTACCAGTCTAATCAGGTTATTTCTCCATATCTCATTCAAACGATCGTCAATATAGCTGGCGTTTTGTACCACCATCAAAGCTCCAACTACACTCTTGTCATCATGCAAGGGTATTGCCAGCAAGTAAAATTTATTGTTGTCAAAGTTTTGGAAATCTCCATTTGCTTTATCCGCATCCATGGCATTGGCAACTACATTAAGAGCCGCCGAAGATGCCTCAGGAATGGTAGAAGAAAGCGCAATGACATTATTTTTATTATCGTAGATTCCAAGTCCTGCAAATCTTTCTTTATTGGCAAATCTCTCTACCACATCCTGCAAATATTTTTCCGATTTGTTGATGAAGTTTGGTTCAACGGTTTCTTTCAAGCTTTCGGCAAGAAGGGTTGAACGATACTGCAGGTCAACTCTGAGCCTACGCTCTTCTTCCCCTACTTGATTGATGGTAAAAGCAATTACAATCAGACTAATTATAGTAATTATTATTAGCAGTGCTGCAATAACTTGTTTCATAAAAGATGGTGGACTTGCTCCGGCTCGGACGGAGGACCTCTTCGATGTGAACGAAGCGCTCTAACCAACTGAGCTACAAGTCCAGCTATTTGCTTCTATTCTAGCATCATACCTCTTGCATCTCAACTTGATCCTTTGAGATAATATAGGATGTGGATCCTAATATTCTTTATGGAAATGCCCCCCAGCCAAAGGGGATTTTTGAAAATTTCGGCTCTCATATAATAGATTTTATAGAGACATTGGTCGTCTTTGGCGCTATTTTTGCTCTTATTTATCTTTTTGTGGCCCAGTTTCATAAAGTTTCCGGCAATTCCATGTTTCCTACCATGCATAACGGAGATTATTTAATCACAGAAAAAGTAAGTTATAAACTGAACAATCCAAAAAAGGAAGATATCATCGTTTTAAAAAATCCCAAAGATGAATCCCAGGATTTTATCAAAAGAATTATTGCTCTGCCCGGTGACACTGTCAAAATTGAAAACAATAAAGTTTTTGTAAATGGCGGCGCTAAAGAAGAAACCTATCTGCCGCCCGATACTCCTACCAAAGGAGGAACTTATCTGCCAACAAATGGTGCCCCAATCACCATGGGTGTTAATCAATATTTTGTGATAGGAGATAACCGTAATCATTCGTCCGATTCCCGGGAATGGGGACCGATTACTAAAGAGGAAATTGTTGGCAAAGCCTTTTTCAGATACTGGCCTTTGCAAAGCATGGGTCTTTTACAAAACCTGTAATTTTACTCGTTAAGATTAAAATAACCCACAATTGCATGGCGAATGTGCGTAAGTATCGGCAGAGTTTTTTCCGGATCGCCTTCAATCATTAATTCCACTTTCGCTCTTTTACCGGTTTGCGAACATTTAACCTGCGTTTTATCAGCCTTTCTGGCAATTGCCTGGCTTAAGTCATCTTGCAACCTGTCAATTTCTTCTGAAACAATATGCATACTTATTACATCCGCGCTTTTTTTAGGCCCGATTCCCTGCTTTGCTCTAAATCTTCTAACCAACTCCTCTGTACCTCTGACAGATAAATTCCTTTTCAAAACATCTTTGTATACGGAAATAATTAAATAAGGATCCTCCAGCGCAGACAAAGCTCTGGCATGCCCCTCCGAAGTAGCTCCGGACATCAAAGCGTCTTTTAATGCATCGGGCAAAGTCAAAAGTCTGATGGTGTTAGAAATATACGAAGGGCTTTTGGAAACTCTTTCTGATATTTCAGCATTGGTTAAACCAAACTCTTCCATCAACCTTTTATAGGCTTGAGCTCGTTCCAGGGGATTTAGGTCAATTCTTTGGACATTTTCCACAATAGCCATTTCCAACATACCCTGGGGGCTGGTTTCCCGAATGATCACAGGAACTTTACCCAAACCCACTAATTTTGCAGCTCTCCATCGTCTTTCCCCCGCAATAATCTGGTAACCTGCCGGGGTTTTTGCTACAACTATCGGCTCTAAAATTCCATGCGCTCTGACTGACTCAGCCAGTTCGGATAATGACTCCGGACTAATTAACCCCCGTGGCTGCAGGGGATTAGGCTGAAGTAGTTCTATTTCTAATTCGTAGATCTGCTCATCCATATTATCAAATTTTAATTACGTTAATAATGTTTTTGCCCAATTTTGTTCTAAACTCAACTCTACCTGATTCTACTGCAAATATTGTATAGTCATTCCCTTGCTTAGTCCCTAATCCCGGGTGAAATTTATTCCCTTTTTGTCTGACTATAATATTTCCGCAAGCTGCCTTTTCTCCGCCATAAATCTTCACACCCAAGCGCTTGGAAATTGAATCTCGATTTTTTTTGGTTGTAGATCCGCCTTTTTTATGCGCCATAGTTACTAGTAAGATACATCGCGTGAAAAGAATTGTCAATCCTTTTTCACAGAATATATCACTTTAGTCCTTTTAGGCCTTGCGCCTGTTACTTTTCTGAAATTTGCCTTAGCATGGAATTTGGCTACCCTAATTTTTGTTCCTTTAACGGTTTCTAAACAATCTAAAGTTAATTTTTCCTTAAGATATGGCGTGCCTAACTTAATTTTACCATTCTCGGAAAATAGTAAAATATTGGCTTCAATTTTTTTCTCTGCTTCTGCCAGCCAATCTACCTCGATTGGTTGATTTGGCAATATCTTATATTGTTTACTGTTGATTTCACAAATCGCGTAATCAAACATGGTGATGATTCTATCACAGAGAAGAACTTTTATCTATATAGCTTTTGCTTTAGAAATTAAACCCAAACAAATAAAGGTCGCAATTAAAGAACTTCCTCCATAAGAAATTAAAGGCAGAGTAATTCCTGTAATAGGCAATATCCCGATATTCATGCCTATATTGACAAAAATTTGAAAGATTAGCATAGAAAACACACCTATTGCCAGAAAATAATTAAATCTGTTATAAAACTGATTAACTGTTTTCAGGCAAGTTACAAGTAAATACAAATATAGACATAATATAATCACAGATCCCAAAAATCCTAATTCTTCCGCAATTGAGGCAAATATAAAATCCGTTCTAAATTCCGGTAGAAATTGCAGCCGTGATTGAGTGCCTCTGCCGAGCCCTCGGCCCATTAGCTGACCCGATCCTACAGCAATTGTTGATTGAATCAAATTATAACCCCTTCCTAAAGGGTCTGCTTGGGGCATTAAAAATCCGCTAATCCTTTGCCTTTGATAATCATGCAGAAAAAGGCTGCTTGCCGGTATTAAAAATAAGGCAATCAGCAATAATATAATTATTTTTTTAAATGAAATGCGGGCTGCAAACAGCATCCCCAACCAAATAGCTATCAAAGTTAAGGATGAACCTAAGTCAGGTTGTTTAAATATTAAAAGCACAATCGGCATGATCCAAAGTAAACTTTTGAATATATTGACCCAGTTAGGTTCATGTTTAACCCAAAAAGCGGATAAAAGTAAAATCAAGACAAATTTTGCAAATTCTGATGGTTGAACATTGAAAAATCCCAAAGGTATCCATCTGACCGAACCTCTGGTCTCCATATCAACTATTAATACTGTCACCAAAAGCAGAATAGTCAAAATGTATAATGGCTTTACCAGTCTTTTTAATGAATCTAAATCTATTTGCGAAAGAAACAGAAAAAATAAAAACCCAACCAAAGCATAAATAAATTGTTGCAGGGCTAATTCTTTTGATGAAGAATAGATGACTAAAATACCAACAGAAACCAAAAGCAAAGCAGATAAAGTGATAGACAAATTAATTAATTTTAAAAGCTTCATTTAAGCTTTGAAATTTGCAGGCTATTCCCTTTTGAAATAGAAACTGAAGCTGTATTTTTTAAAATGAGCTGCTCAAAAGCTTTTGGCCAGCTTGGTGAAATGACTTTTGTTTTATCTGCCAAAGTTAAATTACTTTCTTTACGCAGTTGTTGAATTTGTCTTATTAAATCTCTGGCATCCCCTTCCTCTTTTAAATCATGAGTAATTTTTCTATCCAATGTAACTTCAGGCTCAAATTTTGAAGACTTTTGGTATTCAACCTTTTTGACATTAAGCTCCATAGCCAATACTTTCTCTAAGTCTTCCCCTAATTGCGTTGGTAATTTATATTGCAAAGAAGCCAATGGTTGTCTTAACTTAATCCCTGCTTCTTTTCTTTGGGCATGTCCCATCTCTGCAATTTTCCTCACTATATCCATATTCTTTATCAGCTGATTATCAATTAACTCTTTGTCTGCTAAAGGATATTCCTCCAGATGAACACTTTCTTTATCTGTTAGATTCTTAAATATTGCCTCAGCAATAAAAGGAGTAAACGGAGCAAGTAGTTTTGCTAAATTAACCAGCACCTGATACATAACCGACAAACCGGTGTTTCTATCCAAGGCGTCCGAACCCAGACCAACTCTATCCCTAGATCTTCTGATATACCAAGTTGAGAAATCATTTACTACAAACTCCTCTATTGCCCTGCTGGCAATCATGGCATCATATTTGTTTAAGCTGCTATCTATTAGTATTGCCAATTTGTGCAATTTAGCCAAAATCCACCTATCTAAAACCTTGAGTTCGCCCTTCTCTACTTTCTCATTCCACTGAGCCAAAGAAGCATAATCAATAAAATATTTATAAGTATTCCACAAAATCAAATAAAATCTTCTTCTGATTTCATCTGTTACTTTATAGCCGAAATTTAAGTTATATTCAGGATTTTGTGTCACATATAGCCACCTCATCACATCAACGCCAATTTTATCCGCAGCCTCATTAAATTCAATGGCATTACCTTTGGATTTATGCATTTCCTCACCTTTTTCATCTACTACATTGGCAAAGCCTAATAAGTTTTTGAAAGGATTCTCATTCCTTAAAGCTGTACTCATAGCTATTAATGAGTAGAACCAGTTCTTAAATTGTCCGGGGAAACCCTCAGTGACAAAATCCGCAGGGAAAAAGTCCTCCGGCATGGTGGAAAAAGGCACAATTCCGGCATCTAACCAGGGATTACCTACATCCGGAATTCTTGAAACCAATTCACTGCACTTAGAACACTGTATTTTTATTTCATCCACCCAAGGCCTGTGCGGAGAATTCCCTTCAAACTTTTCCCAACCTTCAACAGCTTTTTCTTTTAGCTCCTCTTTGTTGCCTATTACCTCAAAATTACCGCATTTTTTACATTCCCAAACCGGTAAAGCTAAACCCCAATATCTTTTTTTGGAAATTAACCAATCATGCATGTTTTTCAACCAGTCCAGTTCCCTGTCCAATCCCCACTCCGGCATCCAATGAATTTTTTTAGCCACTTCCATCATTTGTTCTCTGAATGTTTTTTCTCCCTTTTTTGAGTTCGATGGTTTATCCATCGCTATATACCACTCGTCTACTACTCTCCAGACTAATTCTGTTTTGCATCTCCAGCAAGTTGGATATCTATGAGTATAGTTTTTCGCAGTCAGCAAAAACTTTCCACCTTCGTGATTTTTCAAATAATCAATTATTAACTGAGGATCAAGTTTGGCATTTTTTTCACTAAATTCCCCTAAATTACCTAAATAATAGGCCTGCTCATCAATTAGCTCAACAACAGGTAGATCTAATTTTTTACCCAGCTGAAAATCCTCCGTACCGGCACCAGGAGCAACATGCACTAACCCTGTTCCCTCTTCTGAGCTAACTGGTAAAACTTGAGGATCGCCTGCTACTACTCTGTGTTTGTACTCACCCAAAGACTTTTTAACTCCGTCTAGCTGATCGAACGGACCTTCATACTCCCACCCAACCAGCTCATTTCCCTTCCTTCCCCTATCTCCCTGATTCCCCTTATCATTCAAAACTCCATCCTGAATCAGTCTATCCAGCGCTTTTCTCATCACCCATACTTTTCCTGCTTGTATTGGTACGGCTACATACTCTTCATCTTCATTGACTGCCACTGCCACATTACCCGGAATAGTCCAAGGGGTAGTTGTCCAGGCCAAAAGATATTCGTTTTCCCGACCCTCAATAGGCAGCTTGAAATAAACTGATTCATGAGTTAACTCTTTATACTCTTCAGTTAGTATTTCATGCTGAGAAATTGCTGTCCCGCACCTTGGACACCAAGGCACACTGTCATAGCCTTTATAAAGCCAGCCCTTATCATTTACAACCTTAATAAAATTCCAAATGGAATAATTATTCTTATCAGAGGATGTATGGTAAGAATTCTCCCAATCCATAAAATAACCCAGGCGTTTTGATTGTTCAGTTTGCACTGCAGAATATTTTTTTACTCTCTCTTTGCAAAGGTTAATAAACTTTTCCAAACTTTTAAACTTATCCCCCTGCACTAAATTTTCAATATCCTTTTTATTTTTTAGACCTAATTCTTTCTCAACTTCTACTTCTACCCAAAGACCCTGTTCGTCGAAACCATTTTGGAATCTCTGTTTAAATCCCCGCATATTAAAAAATCTTTGCCAAAGATCCTTGTAAGTTCTGCCCCAAGCATGATGTACACCCATTGGGTTATTGGCGGTAATGGGCCCATCCAAAAATGAAAATTTGTTATCTGAGGAATCATTTCTTTTTAAATATTTCTCAACAATTCCATTTCTGTACCAAAAATCCAGTAACTCTTTTTCAAGAGCCGGAAAATCAACTTGTGATGAAACCTGTTTAAACTTAGCCATGTCCTAGATTTTAGCAGAATCTCTTGTTTTAGGCTAGCGGTTAGAGCAAAACACCCACACCAGAAGCAAAACACCCACACCAGGTGTGTCGTAGCTTGACACATAAGGTATTCATCATCTAATCTAAATATATGCCCTATCGCAAAACTATTTTTGTTAATGGTGAAATTTATCATGTATTTAACAGGAGTGTTGCTCGCCAGCCTATCTATCTCTCGGACACGTATTATCACAGAGCACTTGAAGTATTAGCTTATTACAACAATCTAAATGTACCTATACGGTATTCTCACTTTTCTCGCCTTCCAGTTTCTACTAAAAATGAAATTTTAGAAAGTCTAAATAAGGAAAATCAAAAACTTGTACAAGTGTTAGCCTTTTGCTTTATGCCTAATCATGTGCATTTCCTCATTAAAGAGATAAGGGAAAAGGGTATAAGTACTTTTATGAGAAAATTCCAGAATAGTTATGCTAAATATTTCAATACTAAAACCAAGAGGTCTGGATCTGTTTTTCAATCTATGTTTAAAGCAGTAAGGATTTTAACAAACGAACAACTACTTCATGTAACCCGTTATATCCATCTAAATCCAATTACAGCTTTTATACTCAAAGATGTTAAGGAGTTAGCACATTATTCTTGGTCGTCATTTCCTGTATATATTGGAAGACAATCTTCAAATATTATCAATACAGAGGAAATATTAAGTTTCTTTGCCAGTAAAGAGAAGTTTATTGAGTTTACAAAGGATCAAGTTGAATATCAAAAAGAATTAGACAAGATTAAGCATCTTTTACTGGAATAATCCTGATGTGTCTACTCAGTACACACCGGGTGTGGGTTATGTAGTTTTTATTAGCGGTTAGAACGCAGGAAGGCAGGAATTTCTAAATCTTCATCTTCCTCACTGCGTTGTAAATCTTCCTCTGCTTGTTCTATTGTTTTATCGGCAGCAGCTTGAGGAGTTGGGCTACCATCAATAGGTTGGTTATCTGTAGCCCAAACTGCAGCAGGTTGTTGGCCTAAGGAAACCGAACCAATACCGCTTCCAATGTATTCTCTCAGTCTTCTTCTGGTTTCATCAAAACCTGTAGCAATAACTGAAATCTTCATCTGATCCAATTGGTCATCTTTAATGGTGGCTCCAAAAATGATGTTGGCATCAGGATCAGCTGCCTGAGCGATAATTTGTGCAGCTTCATTTACCTCTGACATAGACAAATCAGAACCACCTACAATGTTAAACAGCACTCCTTTTGCTCCTTCAATTGACACTTCCAAAAGGGGAGAGGCAATTGCCATTCTGGCCGCAGCCGCAGCTCTATTTTCGCCGCCCGCCATACCGATTCCCATTAAAGCGGAACCGGCATTAGACATAATTGTCTTAACATCCGCAAAGTCAACATTAATCAGTCCCGGCATAGTAATTAAATCAGAGATACCTTGTACCCCCTGGCCTAATACCGAATCAGCCAACTTAAATGCTTCCTGTAAAGTCATATTCTTTTCCACTGTCTCCAACAGCCTTTGATTTGGAATGGTAATTAACGCATCAACCTTATCCCTTAACTTGTCTATTCCTTCCTCGGCCACCACCATTCTTCTGGTCCCTTCAAAAGAAAAAGGTTTAGTCACTACTGCCACAGTCAAGGCTCCCTGATTTTTAGCAATTTGTGCTACCACCGGAATAGAGCCTGTTCCAGTCCCGCCACCCATGCCGGCTGTTAAAAAAACCATATCCGCATCTTGCAAAACATCTTCTAATTTTTGGGTAGACTCTTCAGCAGCCTGCCTCCCTACTTCAGGATCGCCGCCTGAACCTAATCCGCGGGTTAAGGTTTCTCCAATCTGGACTTTAGTAGGGGACTGATTACTCATTAAAGCCTGGACATCAGTATTAATAGCCACAAATTCCACACCTTGAATTTGTTGTAGAGAAATCATGGAGTTTAACGAATTAGATCCGCCACCGCCTAAACCCACTACCTTAATCTTGGCAAATCTTTGAACATCAGGCTTAATCAGCATACATACTCTCTCATTCTTGGGCAAAATATAACAGATTATTATCCTAAATATCAAGTCCTAACAAGCTAAGGCAGTAAAGATTTTACTAAGGCAATTCCTTTTTGTATCATCCCTTTAATCGGAAAGTTAGCGGCCAAAACAGGCAGCCTTATCTCTCCTCTTCTTCTTTGGGTTGCACCGTATAAAATCAGGCCAGCCGCACTGGCAAATGCCGGAGAATCTATCTCCTCTACTAATCCTGCCAAACCATCTATTTGGCCTATTCTGGCCGGAAAGCCTAAAACGTATTTTGCTTGGTCTAGCGCTCCGACCGTTTGCGCCCCACCTCCACAAATCACGAGTCCTGAAGGAATTTGGGTTCCGAATCCACTCTTTTTAATTTCCTTCCCGACATATTTAAATATTTCCTGCAGCCTCGGCCTGATAATCCCATCCACTACTGCTTTCCTAGAAATTTTTTGGATATCCTCAACAATTCCCAAAGAGTTGATATCTAAAAGCTCTTCTTCTTTCTTTTTACCTGCAACTTTTTCTGTTTCATCCTTATTTTCAGCCAAAGCAGGTTTTTTTGGAATTTTTCCTAAAGATAATTTGACTTTTTCTGCAGACTCCAAAGAAACCCGAAGGCCGACTGCCATATCAGAAGTAATATGGCGTGCGCCTATCGGCACAACCGAAGAATAAGCAATAGAACCATCAATAAAGATGACTACATCCGTTGTCTCTCCGCCGATATCTACCAACACTACTCCCAATTCTTTTTCCGTATCTGTCAAAACCGCCAAAGATGCCGCAATGCCGGAAAACACCAATTCCACTACATCAATCTCCACTTCTGATACACACCTAACCAAATTCCTCATTGACGTGGTTGAACCAGTGATAATATGTGTTTCTGTCTCCAGTCTGACTCCGGTCATGCCTGTAGGGTCTTTAATGCCCTCTTGACCGTCAACTGTGAAGGTTCTTGGTATAACATGCAATATTTCTCTTGAGGAAGACAGCGGTATGGCCCGGGCAGCCTCATTGACTCTTTGAATATCACTCGTCTTTATCTCTCCTTCCGGTTCTGAAACAGCGACAACAGCATGTTGATTGACGCTTTCGATTTGCGGTCCGCCCACTGAAACGTAAGCGGAAGATATCGAATAACCAGCCATTCTTTCCGCTGCTTCAACAGACTCGGTAATAGCATTTACTGTCTCGTCAATATCTACCACTTGATTTTTTCTGACGCCTTTGGAAACTGTGGAAGATACACCAATTAAATTTATTTTTCCGTTCTCGTCAACTGATGAAATAAGAGTAGCAATTTTGGAAGAGCCAACATCTATTCCGCAAATGATTTTATCTTTAGCCATTTTTTTATTTTTGAGGGGCAAATTTCACAATCGGTTTATCAAATCGCAGATCGATAAACTCTAACTTTACCTGATCTA
>MFCX01000015.1:30002-41380 GCA_001777055.1 Candidatus Daviesbacteria bacterium RIFCSPHIGHO2_02_FULL_39_12
TTTTAAAGCATTTTCAAAATCCCCTTCCGCTTTTTCGCCCACTAAAATATCCTTATCAGCAAAAAAAATATTGGGGATATCCAATTTTTCTAAAGCTTTGGAAAAGATTACCCCTTCATGATCTATTAAAAAATAATTTGATGCATCCTGCGCACTTGGAGTGGCAACCTCTTCCAAAAAGGCAGAAGTTGTAGCAATATTTTGTAAACCGATAAGCATTGCAACGGGTTTGCGGGCAATTATCTCATCACCCAAAATTTCGGTGTTTTTGATATTAAAAAATCCTAATTTAAATATCAGCATTATTAAACCTAAAGAAATTAATAGAAAACCGAAAAGAAAAAACGTGATAAAGTTTTTTCTTTTCTTAGAAGGTCTTCGCATAAATAAGATTATTTTTAGTTTCTCTGTGCCAAAAGAATTGTTTCAAGTGCTAATCTTTGGGCTGCATCTTTATTAATAACCTTTTTTGCCTGGTGCGCTTTCAAGGTTAATCTCTCCAAATCCTTTATCATCGCTTTTATGTTCTCCAGTAAGCTTTCACCGGATAACTTTGATTGCGGTAAGATTTTAACTAAGCCAACTTTTCCAAAAAACATAGCATTTTTCATCTGTTCATTTTGAAAAAATAACTGTAGAGGAATGGTAAGTGTGGGTTTTCCTAGAAAAGCCAATTCTGTCAGCGTATTTGCACCTGCCCTGCTCACTATTAAATCCGCATTGCTTAAAACTTTACCAATCTCTTTACCGATCCATTTTTTAACTATGTATCGCAATCCTCTCAATTTTTCTAATCTCTCAAAATCAGCAAATTGATTATTTCCACTAACATGAATTACGTAGGCTATTTTGGTTAACTCACTTAAGATTTGTTCTAAAGTTGCGTTAATAATATGCGAACCTTGATTGCCCCCCATAACTAAAATAACTGGTAATTTATCCGTCTTTGCCTTTTTGAAAAATGTTGAAAACTCAGCGGGTAATTTCTTGACCGGCTGTAAAATTTCTCCTCTAATAGGATTGCCAGTATTAATAACACAACCATCCTCCCTACCCTTCCCAAAAGATAAAGCAATTTTGTCTGCAAATAGACTACTTATTCTATTGGCCAAACCGGAAACTAACGTTTGCTCATGAACAATAATAGGCATGGAAAAAAGCCAGCCGATAAAAACAACCGGCGTTGCCACATATCCCCCAAATGAAAGTATCACATCAACTCTTTCAGAAATTATGATGTACAGAGCCTGAATAATACCAATGGGAATTTTCAAAAGGGAAGGAATCGTATAAATTGAAAATGACCTTTGTAACCTGCCGGTAGTAATTGTCCTGTATTTTACTTCCATTACAGGCAGGATATTAGATTCTACAGATTCACCTCTAAATCCTTCCATCGTACTTTTACGGCCAATATATATAATCTTTGCATCAGGCTGCATCTTTTTAAGTTGATCAATAACAGCTATAGCAGGGGTAAGATGCGTACCTGTCACTAATATTTTCATGTCGTTTGTTTGGAAATATTGAGCAAAATTCCAACAGCAGTTAAGTTTACCACCAAAGCAGAACCTCCATAAGAAATAAACGGCAATGGTACTCCGGTCAAAGGCAAAAGGGATGTCATGGAGGATAAATTAACCACAATCTGAATACCCAACCAGCAAATCAGTCCTAAAGATAGAATTCTCCCAAAAGGATCCGGACAATTAGCAGCAATTTTAAACCCGCGTAAAACCACAAAAATAAATATTATCAGCAGTAAACTTGCTCCTAAAAAACCTAATTCTTCTCCGATAATGCCAAAAATCGAATCTGTTGATACCTCGGGAATATATTCAAACTTTTGCCTGGAATGACCCAAGCCTAAACCAAAAAGCCCTCCTGAACCTAAAGCGATTAAAACTTGGGAGATATGATAAGTAGATCCTTGTGTATCGGAAAAGGGATCCAAAAAAGCCAGTATTCTCTTACTCCTATATCCTGAAGTGAAAATCAGAGCCAAAAACCCGGCCAACCCCGCCGGTAAAATAACTAAAAAATGCCATAAAGGGCCGCCGCTGATAAAGTATAACAGAGTAGCTGTAGTCACAAATACTAAAGTCGAACCTAAATCTTTCTGTAAAATAGCTGTAATAATCGTCACCAGAGAAACAAGCGTGAAAACGGGTATAAACCTTACCCTTTTTGAAAAAACTGAGGCCAGGTAAATTACCCCTGTTAATTTAATAATTTCTGCCGGTTGAATGGTGATCCTGCTAATTTTTAACCATCTGTGAGCTCCTCCTCCCGCAACTCCAAGCCCGGGGATAAAAACTGCCAGAAGTAAAATAAAGGAAAATATGAGTAAAGGTATGGCAAGAAACTTAAGCTTCTTATAATCAATCCGGGAAAAAAAGATCATTGAGATAATCCCCAAGAAGGCCCAAATTAACTGCTGTTTGATATAGAAATAACCATCATTAAAATCCTTTAGACCCTGTACAAATGATGCGTCATAAACCATCACCAAACCAAAAATTACAAGCACCATTGTGCTTACTAAAAATGGAGTATCAATTGAGTGTGTTTGAGATTTTAACAAGGAACCTATCTTCTTCATTTCAACAGCAAGGCTATCCAAAGACCGAATATGGCAAATAAACCTTGTGCCAGCCAAAACCTAACTACAATCTTTGGTTCCTCCCATCCCATATATTTAAAGTACATATGAATAGGAGCAATAGGCAGAAGTTTTTTTTGCAATATTTTTTTTGACATAATTTGAATTAATGAAGAAAGTACAATGATCACAAACATACCGCCGATTAAGGCAAGTGCCAAAATTTTACCGGTCAAAAGTCCCACCACAGCAAGCGTCGCTCCAAAAGCAAAGGCTCCCGCATCTCCTAAAAAAATCCTGGCCGGCCAAATATTAAAATATAGAAAAGAAAATAAAGTACCAATCCAAATTCCAATAAAAGAAGCTAGAGTTAAATCTATGGATTGCGAGGCAAGTGCCAGAAAAGCAAACAGACAAATTAAAAGCAAGCCTGTAGATAAACCATCTAAACCATCAGAAATATTATAAGCATTTGCAAAAGAAATGATTACAAAAGCTGCCAAGGGGATATACCAGCTATCAATGATAAAATTACCTAAACCTGAAATATAAAGATTATTCAACCCTCCCGTAAAATACAACATACCTGAAATAGCCAGAGATAAAAGTAATTGAACAGTAAACATTTTGCCTCTGCCAAGTCCGACAAATTTACCGGACCTTTTAGTTAACAGTAGCTTCACATCATCAACCAGTCCCAAAAGTCCAAAAGAAATTAGTGTAAACAGCAAAATTTTCAAACTTATTTTATCAACCGAAGGGCTAAACAACCAGTATCCCAAACTCAAAATTATTAAAATTATAATTATCAAAACTCCTCCTCCTGAAGGAATTGCCGCATCTGTTTTCATTAACTTATCATGTATGGGCGTTTCAGAATCTTTTACGTCTAAGGCTGCCTTCTCGAATCTTTTCTTTAAAGAATAAAGTAGGTCAATAAAAGGCACCATACAAACAGAAGTTACAGCAAATGACAGTAATACCAGTCCCAACAGTTGTGTCATAAATTTTTTCTGGCTATCCGCTTTACCACCTCATCCAATCTTACAGCGTGGGAGCCCTTAATTAAAACTACATCTCCTTTCCCCAAACTTTTAAGTAGCTTATTAACCATTTGTGAGTTTTGTAAATTACCTTCAACTCTTTCTTCCCAAAAACCTAAACTTTTTAACTCATCCCAGATAAATTGTGTCTGTCCAAGCCCTAAGAATACTTGGTCTATTTTTTCTTTATATATTTTTTGGGCAACGAAACGGTGTAATTTTTCCGAAATGGGGCCAAGTTCCTTCATTTCTCCTAAAACCAGTAGTCTTCTTCGGGCATTAACCTGCAGTAAAGTATCTATTGCTGCCTCCAAAGCAGCGGGCGAGCAGTTATATGTATCATCCAAAATGGTAGAACCATTCGGTCCTGAGACTGCCTGCATTCTGTGTTCTGCAGGTTGCAGAGATTCCAGAGCTAATTTGATCTTAGTCAACGGCACATGATTGACAATGCCTAATGTGGCAGCTGCCATTGCCGAATAAATTTGGTGGTAACCAAGCAAATTATAATTTACTTTTACTCTTTCCACCCCCAAATTTAACTCAAAGGTTGTTTTGAAACCTTCTATCTTTACATTGCCGGCCCAAACAGTGCAATTTTGCGGATCAGTTCCAAAGTAAATTACGGATCCGCTGCATTTCTTTGCTAATCTGCGGCAGTTGGAATCATCATAATTTAGAATAGCGACACCATGCTCATCCAGCTGTTCAATCAGCCTACCTTTTTCTTCTATTATCCCGTCTAAATTACCTAGGTTTTGGCTGTGAGCATAAGATATTTTTGTAAAAATTACTGTTTGGGGAGACACTAAGGATAAATAAAAATCCATCTCTCCTTTATACTCAATACCCATTTCTAAAATTACTTTATCAATGGTGGGGTTTACCTTAAGTAGAGTTGTAGGAATATTAAAAATCGGATCAAGATTTGGTTGGGTGGCAAGCGTTTTAAATTTCGTTGAGAGCACGGCAGCAGCAGCTTGCACACAGGTAGTCTTCCCAACAGAACCGGTCACTGAATTGTAAATCTTTTTTGGATAAAGCTTTGTATATTGTCTGGCAAGATAAATCCTCAAAAGATGTAAAGGCTTTTTAAAGGCCGTGACCTGCATTTCGGTCTGAATATCCACGCCTTAAATTATACCTCAAATTTTTCAATTTCTGCACCAAGGGTTCTTAACTTTCCCACCGCATCTTCATATCCTCTCTCTATTAATTCAGCCTGACCGATCACACTTCTCCCTTTTGCTGCCAAACTGGCTAAAAGCATGGCCATTCCGGCTCTGATATCAGGAGTATCCAAATTTCTGCCCTTAAGCTTTGAGGGTCCGGAGATTAAAACCCGGTGGGGATCTGCCAGGATTATCTGCGCGCCCATGGAAATTAGTTTATCTACAAAAAACATTCTCGATTCGTACATCCAGTCATGACATAAAATCACTCCTTTAGATTGTGTTGCTAAAACTATGGCCACACTCATTAAATCTGTAGGAAACCCGGGCCAAATATTAGTTGTCAGTCTTGGAGGAGATTTTAGTTTATCTGCCCAAAAAGTCATAAACCCATCACCTTTTTCTGTATTAAGACCAAAATCTTTTAGGGCTGAACAAATTGGATCTAAGTCAGCATTAACAATTCCCTCCAGTTTAATCCTGCCTCCTGTAATAGCTGCTGCCACGGCATAGGTACCCAGCTCAATATAATCGCTGCTAATCTTAAACCGCGTGCCGGATAGAGTGCTGACACCTTGAATCTTTAAAGTATCTTCACCGATTCCCTCTAACTTCGCACCCATTTGTGAAAGCATTCTACATAGATCCTGGACATGAGGCTCCTTTGCGCAGTTTCTTAAGATAACCTCTTTTTTTCCTAAAACTGAAGCCAAAATCAGGTTCTCTGTGGCTGTAACAGATGTTTCCTTTAAAAAAATATTGACTATGCCTTCTTTCCCATTATTTGGTAAAACGAAAGAATATTTTAGATTATCCCTCTTAACAGTTACCCCAAGGGTTTTAAATCCTTCGATATGAGTATCAATACTTCTTCTTCCGATAATATCTCCGCCCGGATGCCAAAAGATTACTTTCCCTTTTCTTGCCAGCATGCTGCCGGCCAAAACTAGGGATCCCCGCAATTTAACCATCAGCTTTTCCGGTAATGTAAAATGATCAATATTTTCTGCCTTAATGGTTAAAGTTGAGCCGGATGTTTTAATACGTACACCCAGCTTTTTCAGGATGTCAATTAAAACCTCTGTATCTTTTAACTTGGCAATATTTTCTAAAATTACTTCTTCATCCGTCAGTAATGCTGCAGCCACGCAAGGAAAGACAGAGTTTTTGTTACCTGAAACCTGTAGAGTTCCTGTTAATTTTTTTCCCCCTTTAACAATATAACGCATGTTATGTTCCTGCTTTAACTTTCAATACGGCAGAAATTATTATGTGCCTTTTAAAGTTTAAATCATCCGATCCTATTTGTGTAATTTCGCTGTCTAAGTCTAATACTTTAATACTTTTTACAAGTCTTTGCAAAAATCTGTTTAAAAATAGATTGCCTCCGATACTACCCGGGATACCTTCCATATCACCGGTTGATAATCCCTGATTACTTAAGTATTCACAAAACCTGCTGACACTTACTCCTGCTTCCACCTCAACCAGAGCCTCCTCTACCCCTATGCCGAATTTTGTCACCTTGCCTTTAACGGAAACTGTCTGGATATTTTTTGTCCTATTTTTAATTACCAAACCTTCAAAGCCCATATCGGACATCATAATTTTACTGCCTGTGCCAAATATAAAAAAAGGCAGTTTCAGATCTCGGCACATTCTTACTGCCTTAACTAGTTCCCGCTCTGTAAATGCGATAAAAAAAAGCTTGGCCGGTCCGCCAACTTGCAATGCCGTATAGTCTTTCAAAGACTCATTAAACTTAAACTTTTCTTTGCCAAAAGAATCAACAATCAACTTGTACTTATTATCCATCTAACAACCTCCGCATCTGACCATGGTATTTCTCTTTTGCCGTCTATATTCATCGAGGTCTCATGTCCTTTGCCAAAAATTCCTACAGTGTCTCCCTTTTTGGCTAGATTATTTATAGCAAACCCAATTGCCTTTTGCCTGTCATTTATTATAAAGAAATTCTTATTCTCTTTTGCTCCTGCCTTTTTTGCGCCTTGGCTAATTTGGGCATTTATGATTTCAATCAATCCTCTTGGATCAACGGCAGTTACAATCACAATATCTGCCATTTTTTGGGCAACCTCTCCCATCATCGCTCTTTTACCCTCGTCCCTAAATCCTTCCGCCCCAATTAGAGCAATAATTCTGCCTTTTTTTTGTGATTTTAAAGCTATTAAGGCTTGCTTTAAACCATTAGGAGTATGGGCAAAATCTATAAATATTTTTATTCCTTTACTGTTTTTTATCTCTTCCATCCTACCCTTTAGCCCTGTAAATTTTTCCAAAGCTTTTTTGGCTATTTCTTTTTTTATGTTCAAAACAAAAGCCACAGTTAGCGCTGCCAAAGCGTTTTCTATATTGTAATCTCCGGGAATTTTTAATTTTAATTTAACCTCTCTTTGATTAAAATCTCCTTTATTAAGTCCAAAGGTAAGCGCTTTTCCCCTAATCCCCTTAACTTCCCTAACCCTCCCATTTACAACAGCAACCTTAGCATCATGGATAAGCTTTAATTTAGTATTGAAGTAATTTTCAAAAGTTTTATGGTAATCCAAATGCTCATGCGTAACATTTGTAATAACCCCGACCTCAAATTTTATTCCCCAAAATCTGTATTGATCTAAAGAATGAGAAGTGACTTCTAAAACTAAATATTGATCTCCATTATCTTTTGCGGCTTTAGCAAATCTTTGTATGGCAAAAGGGTTGGGTGAAGTAACATGAAAACCGGTTTCATAAGATTTTCCGGCAATTTCTACATTAATGGTAGAAACCATGGAAACTTTTTTACCGGCAGCTTTTAAAATCTGATAAATCATATTAGCGGTGGTGGTTTTTCCGTCAGTGCCGGTTACTCCGATAACCTTTATTCCTCCAGCGGGGAAGCCATAATAAATATTTGCCAAAATTGCCTTTGGAAGATGATAGAAATTATTTATAAATTCCTGCGAGACGAATTGCTTAAGAATTTTTTTCAGTTGCTGCATTTGTTGCATTTGCTGCATTAAAGCTAATTATATCAGATCTTCTAATTCTAACCCCCTAATTCTAACCCCAGTAACCCACACCAGGTGTGTCGTAGCTTGACACCTAAGGAAATTATTCTGTTGGAGCAATTTTGTAGTAGGTAAAAAGTTGTTTGGCAATCTCAAAAAAGGTAGGCGCTGCAGTTTCTGCTCCAAAAATAGAAGATGAGGGCTGATCATATCTTACAAGCATCACAAACTTTGGATTATCAGCCGGAGCAAAACCGACAAAAGAAGCAATGGTTTTTTCCGGATCATAATGCCCGGCCACCGGAATTTGGGCAGTACCGGTTTTGCCAGCAATCTTAAACCCTTTAGTTTTAGTAAACTTTGCCTCTCCCTCTTCAACTGCAGCTACCATCATTTCACGAACCTGTTGGGCTGTTGACTCCTTAATTACTTGTCTTACTATTATTGGTTTTATTTCAAATACCCTATTTTCATCTGAAATTTTTTTGACTATGTGAGGCTCCATTAAATATCCTCCGTTAGCAATTGCCGCTACAGCCCGAACCATTTGTATGGGGGTGACCGCTATTCCCTGCCCGAAAGAAGCGGTCGCCAAATCAATCTCTTTCCATCCCTTTTTAGGTCTGATATCCGGAGAAGATTCATCTTGTAAATCAATATCTGTCAAATCACCAAATCCGAAATTTTCCAAGTATGAATAAAACTTGTCCAATCCCAATTTTTTGGAGATAAATACCATACCGGTATTATCAGAGTGAATTATGGTTTCTTTTGCAGTTAACTCAGGGCGATACTTATTGTTCCAGGTCCTAATTATAAATCCTCCAAGTGACACAGACCCTGAACATATATCACATTTTGTATCCTGCTTGACTACATTTTCATTTAATGCAGCTGCCATCACTAATACCTTAAAGGTTGAGCCGGGTTCGTATTGGTCTGCAACAATAGGATCTTTATAGTACTCTTTCGGAAAATTAAGGTAACTCTTCGGATCATAGTTTGGAAAAGCTGCTAAAGCCAGAATGCTTCCTGTTTTTGGATCCATCACAACCGCTGATGCAGCTTTTGCCCCATATTTCTCCAAACCCGACTTCAAGCTTTGCTCTACAATATATTGCACAGTTCTATCTAAATTCAAAGTTAAATCTTTGCCATTTTTTGCCTGAGAGGTTAAGAAATTGCCGATAATAATCGGCAGGCCTAAAGCATCTTTTTCATGACGCACTAAACCGGATATACCCTTAAGCTCCCCGTCATAATATCCTTCCAACCCAAAATATCCTTTACTCTCACCTTTTTCAGATGACCCCACAAATCCTAACAGATGTGCAGATGAGGATCCTTCCGGATAAAATCTGCCGCTTGTTTGTTCAAAACCTATACCGGCAAAATTTAAATTTTCAACTGCTCTTTTATTTTCCAAAGAAACATTGGTTTTTAAACGCACCCAATATAAATCTTTGGATAACTTAAAAACTAAGTCTTTTGCCAGCTCATCTACATCTAGTCCTTGTTCTGTCAAAAGTTTTGCCAAAGAATATGCCATATTTGCGACCTGATTTTTGGCAATTAACTTAGGGTTGGCAAACATGGAAAATGAAGGGTTGGAAGAAGTAAGTATTGCTCCGTCACTAAAAAAGATTTTACCTCTTTGCGCCTGCGTTTTAACATCCGTAAAATACTGACCTTCAGCCTGAGCTTGTAAATATGCTGCCTTAATTACCTGCCAATAAAAAAGTCTGACAGCAATAGCCAAAAATAAAAATACAAAGAACGATTTAATCAAAAATATCCGCATTAGCGAACATATAATATACTCTGCGCAGCAGAAAAACCAAGTTGGGCAGATTCCGAAGCAAGATTTGTTAGTGACAATCTTTTGGCAATTTCATTTTCTAAAATTTGATTTTCCATCAGTAAATTCTTTTCAGCATTAGTTAGTTTGGCAAACCTCTCACCATAAGCAATCATAGTATTATTTACCCAAATTTCAATCAGCATTAATGAAACTAAACCGACAATTGCCAAAATTATGTATACCTTTGGTAATTTCCTTGTAGTTTCTTCCGGTTCGAATGTTTTGATGATTGTCATAACTTTTCAAACACTCTCATCTTGGCAGAGCGGGATCTGGGATTTTCTTGTATTTCTTTTTTTGTCGGCCCAACCGGTTTTTTAGTTAAAACCTGGCCTATCCTCTTTACTTCCCATTCTTTAAAAGTGTTCTTAACAATCCTATCCTCCAATGAATGGAAACTAATCACCACAATTCGTCCGTCTTCTGCGATCAACTTGACTACCTGATTTAACCCTTCCGATAACGCCGCCAGTTCATCATTAACAGCGATCCTCAATGCCTGAAATACCCTAGTAGCCGGATGTATTTTCTCCCCAACCGCCCTAACCCTCCCAACCGCCCTAACTATCACATCAGCCAATTCCTTTGTTGTTGTAACAGGCTTTACCTCACGGGCGCTGACCAAAGCATCAGCCAGTCTCGCAGAATATTTTTCCTCACCCAAGCTAGAAAATAATTCATGTAGCTCCTTTCTTGATAAAACTTTTATTAAATCCAAGGCTCTCACCTCAAGAGCCGGATCCATTCTCATATCCAAAGGTCCCATTTTGCTAAAAGAAAAACCCCTCTCGGGGCTTTCAAGCTGCAGCCTGGAAAACCCAAGATCAAAAATTGCACCAGCCAAGTCTAACTTGGCGCCGGCGATTTCTATTCCAAGTATGTCCGTCTGCGCTAAACTTTCAATATTCCTAAAATTTCCCTGTATTAACCTAAACTTGTCACTGCTAATTCTTAAATCTTTAAACCTTCTTTGCACTCTTTCCAGGGCTTGCGGGTCAACGTCAATTCCAATGACCTTCCCTTCCCGCGAAATAATTTCTATCGAATGCCCTCCGTCGCCTAAAGTACAATCTAAATACCAGGCCCCGTACCGTTCTGATGCGTGGCAGGCATCTCGGATATTGAGTGCATCTACGGCTTCTTTCAAAAGCACACTGCTATGATACCCTTCCATATTATTTCTCAAGACGCGCCTTTTGTTTCCCCCAAAGATTCAAATCCCAAACCTCAAAATGGTCACCTGCTCCTAAAATAAACACCTCTTTTTTAAAGTTTAGATTCTCCATAAACTCTTGGGGTAGGATAAATCTGCCTTGGCCATCCAAAACACATTCTTCCGCTTTAGGAAAAAACATCAACCGCTTGACTCTACCTTTCTCCATGGAAAGTGGAACTTTTAAAATACTCTCTGTCAACTTTAACCAATTTTCCGGATCAAATCCCCAAATTTCCCCATTTTCCCCCAAAAGTATATAAAACTTATCTTCGTTGCCTAATTCCTTTCTAAATCTCCTTGGTAATATTAACCTATTTTTACCACTGAAGTAAGTTTTAAAACTACCCAAAAACATATATTTTGGGCAGATTCACCATCTATAGCTATTTTGAGCCATTTTAGGCTTACTTGTCAATAGGTATTTTAGCTGACATTACCCCACTAATTCTAAATAACTTGTAAAATATTGGTAG
>MFCX01000016.1:0-29783 GCA_001777055.1 Candidatus Daviesbacteria bacterium RIFCSPHIGHO2_02_FULL_39_12
GAAGAAGTAGTGGAGAAATTCTCCTTAATAGTTATGGGACGGAATTACCCCTACCATTTTTGACCCTTTCGTTTTGGGTTTGGTATAGCTCTGGAGCAACAAGTTCAATATTACCATCTAGAGCGCTCTGGAGAATTTCATCAGCCTTTTCTATATTTTCCTCCTTTGTTTGATTAATCCACTTTACAATAACCGAGGAATCGACAACTAAAGTATTCATTTAATGATTTTGACGATCTTTATCAAGAATTTCTACAGCGCTAAGATTGGTTTTTGTTTTTATTGACCTTGATTTTCTAATGTTTTCCCAAATTTTGTTACTGTCGAATTTATGAGAATGAGGCCGTATTATGATTTCATCAGGCTTCATTACGGAGATAGAAACAGCAGACATGGGTGTAGTCCAATTTATAACTTTTCTTATAGAATCAGGAATTGTTAATTGACCTCGATCCCGAATAATACTTACTGCTTTCATATTTTCAGAATATCAGATAATCTGAAACATGTCAAGGCTTAATTTCTAAAATTGTGATATATTAAACTTACCGAATGATCCCTGTGCCGCCAAAGGCCCTCGGCTTCGCCAAGAAGCGAGCGAGCTTCATCCTTTTGGGCGGGGTGAAGGCACCTTTTTTAGGGAACGAACGTTGGACGCAAGTAGCACTACCGATCCATCTCGGGAAGTCTGACTTCCCTGCCACGGAGATGGACTTTCTGTTAGTAAGCCTTACCTTCTCCCAAAATAGCTAACCTGCCATCTTTTAGCAGTTTAACATATTACCTACAAGATGGTATTTTGTTTGGTTTCAGAAGAAGATTTAAAAAGCGCTCACAAACTTTAAGGCTAATTTACACTGCCCGGTTTTTTAATGGCAATATTTTCCTGGAACTTACCGTTACCCTGTAAAATCATTCTTTAACATTGACATATGTTTTTGTAAGATTCATACTGAAAATGTGAGACAATCAGGTTTTGTTCACCCTTCATTAATTGTTGTTTTGGTGTTGATTGTCGGGATCATTGCCTCTTTAGCCCTGATTAGAAATCCCCAAATATTTAAATCAAAAGCTGCCCAGGATATTTATAATGAGGTCTATATTACGGATAGCGCAGGTCAATCAATCTGTCAGGGTGACAGGTGTCAGACCGGATCTTCGGATCTCTATATTTCCTTTAACAAAGAAGGGCTGGAAAGGATTAAAAATGAATCTGCGCCTAAGCCCGGCATAGTGACTCAGATACTGGATAATACAGAAAACACCCTTCAAGCTATGGCGTTGGATGCTCCGCAGCCTATATCCGGCTATTTGGCGCAAAGCCCGCTATTTGGCCCTCCCGATTTTATTACCCGATATGGCTTGTCTTTGGATAATTTAGACCAGGCAGTTTCCGAGGCGATTAATGATAATGTTGGCTATAAAAACGATCTTGTCTCCGGCTTGTCCGCATTAACCGGTCGATTATTTGGACCGCAAATTAACTTGCTCAGGGCTGTTTTCAGGTTACCCCTAGATACTCCTGATAATGCAGTTTTCAGTATAGCTAAAAATAACGCTCCTAAAATTAGTTATGCAGTCAAAGGGGGTTTGGGAGACATTTCTATTGAGCCGCCAATTACAGAGCAATGTAATGATGCTAAACCTAAAACATCTGATGTTAAACTAATTTGTGACCTGTTGGATTATCAAAAAAGGTTTATCGAAACCGGTATCTCTCCTGAGTGTGATGATCCAAACCGGAATATTAAATATCCTGATTTAGATGAAATTTGTGAAGTTCAAAAACAGTTTAAATTAAAATGGCAAAATATGCCGGCCGAATGCATGAAAGAAAACACTGAGTTACTGGTTAAACTTGAGTGCGCAGCCTGGCAGGGCGAATTAAGAAGTCTCCAGCAAACTGCAAATTCCATTTGTAACTCTGCTACATCCCAATCCAGCGAACAAAGGTTAAGATGTGAGTTGCAAAAAAGCAGAATTCATATTTGTGACGATCCTGCTTTGTCTGCAAAATGTCAAAACTTCGGGGTAAACATAGATAACGAGTGTCAAATAAAAGATCTTTTGTGTGGTGATACAAAGGATCAATCCTCGCCTAACATAGGCGGGCTTCAAGTTGAAGCTGCTGCCAAATCAAGAAAAAAGCCTCCAAAAGATGAGCTGGAGAGGAAAGCTTTTGAAGTGTATGAAAAATACTTTGGGCCTGATTGGCAAAATATACTTTTTAGGTATCTGCTCATAGATGATGTTAGAAGCGCAACCAATGAAGATATAGCCCAAGCTCAACAAGAGGGAGGAATAGGTTGGGTAAATACCCAGGAAACTGATTATGATGGAAAGATTATCTTTAATACCATAAGAATTTTTGAATCAGCAGGGACAGATGATTATGCGTTGAGGACTGAGGTAGGTGAGGCATTATGGAATTTATTGGAAAATACTGCTGTAACTTCTGAGCCTCCGATGAACTTGAAAGAGCAGACAATGCCGCAAGGTTTTCGCCAGATACGGGATATTCTTAAAAGCAAGGGTTTAACAGTGGGTGATGTATTTGGTCAAGTGGTAGATTTTTGTCGTCAGATATTGGATACATGGGGTAAAACATATCGTGTGCAACCACGCGACAGATATTCAGGTTTGAGTCCTAATTCTTTGAGAGATTATAAAAGTATTCCTGAGTGGAAATCAGAGGGATTTGCTGATGGTATAGCAGTTGAAATTAAAATAAGGTCAGGTTTACCTTTAGATTATCGTGAGCAACGAGTCTATGCCGATCTTACAACTGGCAGTAATAAGGGTAGTATGGAAGTAATTAAAGTGGTTGTTGATGCGTTTTTACCACCAATATCACGGAGATAAATTATGTTTAGTAACAGCATGAAAAATATTCTAATAAAAACAATAAGACTAAATAAATTACTGCTTTTTGTTTTGGGACTGATTCTTATAGGAAATTCGCAGGTTTCAGCAAACCAACAACCTGCCCAATACATTTCCATTGTTTCTTATACTATAAACGGACAAAAATATGATGCAAATGCCAATAATATTAAATTCAGCTTGTCTGATTTGGATAAAAAGGAGCAGCCTCTGCACATAATTATTGAGTATTCGGATAATTCAAATGATTACCTAATATATAATGTAGAATATAACCCTCCGGCTTCTTCGGAAGACCGCCCTGCGCCGGAAAATCCCGATCCGGAAATTCAGCCATCACCTCAGGTTTCTCCTGCCACCTGCTCTTACTCTGAAAATCCCAGGAATTGTTCTAATGGGGGAGTCAGGAATTGTACCGGCATTTGGGAGAACGGTGTCTGTGTTTGGGATTCGAGTGGCAGCGTTGACCCAAATTGTAGTGAAAGTTGTAACTTAACCCAAGAGAACAATAACTCAGCTTCACAGGATACCTCATCAGATAATTGTGAGACTCCATATACTCAATGCGGCAAAAGCTTTGGTTTGGAAGATTATGAAGCAGAAGAAGATCAGACTGTGGAGATTACGCCTTGTAGACTGACAGACGGTGGTATGGATTTTAGAAAGAAAATCCTGGAGGGAAATCCCGGCAATTGTCCGCATTAGTATGCGTGTTGTTACGGCCTTTGCCATTACGGTATTATCTGTCATAGCTATTATTCTGATTATTAATTTCCTATTTGAAAATACCTACAAAAACCCTAAAAAGATTCAATATGGAGTGTCTTTTTCACCAAATTACGCCAAGTATTTAGGGCTGGATTGGCAAAAGACTTATTTACAAATTCTAAACGAGCTAAAAGTAAAAAATTTAAGAATTCCCACCTTTTGGGATGTTTTGGAAAAGGAAGAGGGTAAGTTGGATTTTTCCCAGGTTGATTTTATGCTGGATGAAGCCAAAAAAGCGCAAGCTAAAGTAATATTAGTAGTTGGAACCAGGCAGCCGCGCTGGCCTGAATGTCATATTCCTGTCTGGGCTAAGAACCTTTCCGTAGAAAAAAGGCAAAAGAAAACTTTGGAGTTTGTTAAAAATGTGGTAAAAAAGTACACTGATACTAGTGTAGTCACTGTTTGGCAGGTAGAAAACGAGCCGCTAATTTCCTGGTTTGGGGAAACTTGCGATAAGCCGGATAAGCAATTCCTGCAAAAAGAAGCGGAGTTGGTAAAACAACTTGATTCTAAAAGACCGGTAATGATTACAGACAGCGGCGAATGGGGAAACTGGACGGATTCATTAAGATTTGCTGATGTTTTGGGAATCTCTTTGTATAGAAATATTTATAACGATGCCTTAAATTTGTATGTACATTATCCCATTTCTCCCTGGATGTATCTGGTAAAGTCCGGTATTAGTAAAAAATTTACTTCTGAAGACAAAACAATTTTAATTTCTGAATTACAGGCAGAGCCTTGGACACAAAACGCTATTCCCCACACGAGCTTGGAGAGGCAGATGAAAATTTTTAGTTTACAGGATTTTCAGCAAAATATTTTATACGCTCAAAAAACTGGTTTTAATGAAGCTTACCTTTGGGGGGTAGAGTGGTGGTACTATATGGAAAAACAGGGTTATCCACAGTATTTAGAGTATGCCAAAATCCTCTTTTAGGCAAAACAGTTGACAAAAATCTCAAAAAGTGTAATACTGGTAATACAATGGTAAAACGTAATACAGCAGTAGTTTCTATATCTTTACCTCAAGACATATTGGCCCAGTTAAACCAATGGGCGAAAATTGAGAGAAAAAGCAAAACTGCGCTCATCCGTGAAGCTTTACTACGGTATCGCCGTTGGAAATTCAAAAGAGACTGGAGTGAGTTGAGGAGAGAAGGAGAAAAGATTAGGAAAGAATTTGGTTTGAAAACTGAACAGGATTTGTACGACTATATCCACGGTGACTAAGATTTGCTTGGATTCCAATATTATTATTTCAGCTCTGCTTTTTGACGGAAAGCCGGAAGAAATTTTATTTATGGCCTCAGGAGGAGATATTGAAACTATAATCTCTCCTTCTATAATAGAAGAAATTAAGCGGAATCTAATAAATAAATTCCACCGTTCAGATTATGAAACAAAGAAGTTAATCAGCAGTGTGGCCTCTATAAGCAAAATTGTTATTCCTAAAACCAAAGTTAAAAGAGTTAGATATTTACCGGACAACAAAATTTTGGAAGCTGCTTTGGAAGGTAAGGTAGATTATATTATCACAGGAGATAAAAAACACCTTTTGCCTGTAAAAGAATTTAGAGGCATTCCAATTGTTACTGCCAGTCAATTCATTGTTATACTGCGGTCCAGCGATTTTTCTGCTAAAATGCCATCATAGATGAAACGTTTAGCGCTAGTTGATGGAAATGCCCTGCTTCATCGGGCATATCATGCTACACCGCCCCTTACTACCTCTAAAGGAGAACTTGTGAATGCCGTATATGGTTTTACCTCAATGCTTCTTCGCTCAATTGATGAACTTAAGCCTGATTTTATAGCAGTTGCTTGGGATGAGAAGGGTCCCACCTTCCGCCACCAGGCTTATACCCAATATAAAGCAACCAGAGGTCCTAAAGATGACGGTCTGTCTTCTCAATACCCGAGAGTTTTTCAGGTGGTTGATACTTTAAATATTCCTGAGTTTTCCTTAAGCGGCTATGAGGCAGATGACTTGATTGGCACGCTGGCCAAACAGGCTACCCAAAATGAGAAAAACCTGGAGGTAATTATTGTGACAGGGGATCGGGATATTATGCAAATTATTGATAAAAATATCAAAATTCTGATGCCCAAAAAGACTTTGGCAGACGTCGGTTTATACGGGGTAGAGGAGTTTGTGGTAAGATACGGCTTTTTACCTAAAAATTTAGTGGATTATAAAGCGCTTTGTGGGGATGCTTCAGATAATATTCCGGGAGTTGCCGGTATCGGCGATGTTAGCGCTACCAAATTAGTCCAAGAGTTTGGCGCCATTGAAAAAGTCTATAAATCCGAGAATTTAAAAACTTTACCGGAAAGAATGCAAAAACTGTTGGCCGAGGGAGCAGAAGATGCTGCGATGAGTAAAAACTTAGCAACCCTGGAATTAAATGCTCCTATTCAGCTTGATCTAACAGCTTGCCGAGTACACGATTATAACCACAAACAGGCAGTTAAACTATTTGAGGAACTGGAATTTAGAAGTCTAATAAAAAGATTACCAGGAGAGAAGTTAGATGTTAGAAGTGAGAAGATAGATGAAGAAGTTAGAGGTTTGAAGTTTGATAGTCTAACATCCAACTTCCAATCTCAATATCCATCTTCCAACTCCCAACATCCATCATCTACCACCGATCTTGATTTAGCTGTTCAGCCGGTTTTGGAAAAGATGTCCAAGGCAGGGATTATGGTAGACCTTAAATTACTGGATAAAATGGGCAAACAGTTAAAAAAGAGACTAGAGAGTATAGAACAGGATATTTACTCAAAAATAGGACATGAGTTTAATCTGAACAGCCCAAAACAGTTGTCGCAAGTCCTGTTTGATGAATTGAAATTACCAGTGATCAGAAGGACAAAGACCGGCCGTTCCACTGATGAGGCTACTCTTAGAGAATTGGCTGTTGTTCATCCGGTGATACCTCAAATATTAGAATACAGGCAGTTATTTAAGTTAATTTCTACTTATATTGACGCTTTACCAAAATATGCTAACAAAAATAGCAGAATTCATTCCACCTTTAATGTAGAAGGGGCTGCCACGGGCAGGCTTTCTTCCCAAGACCCGAACTTACAAAATATACCTGTTAGAGGTCAATTAGGAGGAGAAATCAGAAAAGCTTTTGTGGCGCCGAAAGGAAAAGTATTACTCAAAGCAGATTATTCCCAAGTTGAACTAAGAATTCTGGCTCACTTAAGCGATGACTCTGCTCTAAAGGAAATTTTCAAAAAAGATTTGGATATACATGCTGCCACTGCTGCAAAAATATTCAATATTCCGCTAGATCAAGTAAGCCTTCAACAAAGAAATGTAGGTAAAACTATGAATTTTGCTACTCTTTATGGTCAAGGAGCGCACGCTTTAGCTTCTCAGCTTCGGATTGATTTTCAAACAGCCCGCCAATATATCCAGGAATATTTTGCCCAGTTTCCCAAGGTTAGAGAATGGATGATTAAGGTTTTGGAAGAAGGGTATGAAAAAGGGTATGTGCAGACTCTATGGGGCAGAAAAAGGTATATTCCGGAGCTGCAAGCTACAAACCGAATGTTAAAGGCTGCAGGTGAGCGGGCAGCAGTTAATCACCCTGTGCAGGGTACTCAAGCGGATATGATTAAAAAAGCGATGGTGGAGATAGACAAAGAAATTCAAAATTGTTGTATGATTTTGCAGGTTCATGATGAGCTTCTATTTGAGTGTGACCCAAAATCTGTAGAAGAAACTGCCAGAATGGTTAAAGATAAAATGGAGAATGCCTTAATATTATCTGTGCCGGTGGTGGTAGATCTAAAGGTTGGCAAAAACTGGGGTGAAATGGAACTGGTTGATGTTAGCAAGCAAATGCCAGCGTCGGATTAGATTATGACGTCTAGCGAGCACTTACTAAGCTGACTCTTGCAAAATCCGTTATAATCCGTTATAATCTGCTATAGTTAAATTACCGTATCAAAACTATGGTTAAAAACAAAAAATTCGTTAGTAGGATAGTTCAACTTCCTCCTGAAGTATTCCTTAAAATAGCTCAAATTGATGAGTTAAAGGGTCAATGGACTGCAGGGACTAATCTAAATCCCCAACTCTTAGGCAGGCTTAAAAGATCAGTTTTAATTACCTCTACAGGCGCTTCAACAAGGATTGAAGGGGCAAGATTATCAGATGAAGATGTAGATGATTTAATGAAAGATTTAGCTATCCAAAAATTTGCAGACAGAGATAAACAGGAAGTTCAAGGTTATTTTGAACTACTCAAAATTATATTTGACACCTGGGATCATATTAGGTTTAGCGAGAATACAATTAAGCACCTGCATCAGGAGCTTTTAAAATATGTTGAAAAAGACCAGAATCATAGGGGTAAATATAAAAGTACCGATAATAAGGTTGAAATGGTTGATGAACAAGGTAAAAGAACAGGAGTTATATTTGATACTACTCCGGCTTATCTGACTCCTAAACAAATGCAGGAGTTGGTTGAATGGACGAAATACGCTTTAGAGGCTAAGTTGTCTCATCCTCTAATTATTGTAGGTAACTTTTTAGTGGAATACTTATATATCCATCCATTTAAGGATGGAAATGGGCGCTTGTCTAGAATTTTAACTAATTTGCTTCTTCTACAAGCAGGTTATCTTTATATGTCCTATGTTTCCCATGAAAGGTTAGTTGAAGATCAAAAACCACAGTATTATTTAGCTTTGAGAAAAAGTCAAAGAACCTTTAAAAAAGGTGCTGGGGATATTGCTCCCTGGCTCGAGTTCTTTTTAAGTTTAATTTTAGCTCAATCTAAAGAAGCTATTAGTTTAATGGCCCAAGAATTTATAGAGGATATTTTATCTAATAAACAAATTGCTGTATGGCAATATCTGCAAAATATAGATGAAGCTACACCTAAGGATATAGCTAGGGAAACTAAAGTCGTTTATGCTACGGTCCGTCAAACACTCTCGAAACTACTTGATCTAAAGAAAATTGAGAGAGTAGGAATGGGTCGAAGTAGCCGCTATCGAAAGATTTAAGGCTCAGAAGATGGGATGTGAGATGCAGAGCTGCGGGATTCGATTACTTTGACTGCAATTTCTTTAACTTGTCTGGTTGCCTCATCTAAGGCTTTTTTCAAAGATTCAATCTCGTTTTTCTGCCTGTTGTTTTCTGCTGTTAAATTGGCAATTTTTAAATTTAATATCTCGATTGCTGACTTTACTTCCTGTTCTCTTAATTTCTTTTCAGTTTCAAATCTGTCGGTTAATTGTTGCTCGGCTAGATTTTGAGCCTCTTTAACCGCTTGATTTTTTTCTGCCTCAAATCCTGCAACCAGTTTTCTTAAATTTTCCAACTCCTGCCTGTCTTTTTCCAGTACTTCTTTTTGCTGCTGAAGCTGTTTTTCCCAGGTAATTCTTTTATCTGTAAATTCATCTTCTGCTTTCTTGCGTTCTCTGGCTTTTTCGTAAAGATATGTTTCTTCTTCCCTTCTTCTTTCCAGATCTTTTTGTTGGTTTCCGGCATTAATTTCTGCCTCATGGTCTTTTTGTTCTTTCAGCCATAACTCCCGGGTACGTGTTATTTCTTTTTGCAGGTTTTCAAACTCAACTTTGTGCTGGTTTAGCTGGTCGTAAAGCAGTGTAAAAGTATCTGCGGGAAAGCGGGCGGAAACAGAAGATGCCTTGGGAGAAGGAGCGGTAGTTTCATCAACAGGCGCAGCCGCTGATTTTTTGGTTCTGACAGTCTTTTTTATAACTGCTGGTTCATCCATGAGCCCGATTCTATAGGCTGGCTAACAGTTTGTCAAGCATCCGCTTTGAAGACGTACCGTCTGGTATATCCCCCGCAAGGACAATTCTAATGCAAATCTTGGCTATTTGAAAATATTGTTCTCCAACGATTTAGCCAGATCCAGAAAAAACTTCTCCATATCTTTTTTATCAAAAGGAACGAACATTTTAGGGAATTCGTCCTGTCTTAGCTCCTTTACCCTAATGAATTGGCTAGCCAAACTCACTCTGTCTATATCCCAATCAAACTTGGCTTTGGCATCCATAATTAATTTTTCCAGAGAGTAATCACCCTTTTGCATGATAAAAAATAGGTCAATATAGTCACGGGTCCGTGGTTTCATGAAGAGAGTGTGGACTTTATTGACAGCAATATCGTAGATGCTATCTACCTCTAAATCCTTATACTTCTTGCCTTTATTAATTCGGGGAAAGGGATAATAATTAAAATCTACTTTTAACATATCATCATCGTAATAAATTAATAGAAAACTAATCAGTCCTAAAAATTGACTTCTTTTAATCTGTTTAACTCCAAGCTTGGTTGAAGCTTGTTTGATAAAAGCCTCAACTAGTTTTTGATCTACCTCTTCAGTTTCTGTAAAAAGGTCAATATCTTCCGAAAGACGATGTTGTAAGTAAATTTCTGCAAGGGCAGTACCACCAGTCCAATAAAACCTTTTAAGCAGGGAGGGTTGTGTCAGCGTACATTCCAAAAAGTCAAGTTGTTTGGCAGTGAGTATAGTTTTCCCCATAATATAAATTCGATCGTTCTTTTTTTATAAGGATCAAGCCGTTCTTTAATTTTAGGCCAGGCGGCTTTAACCTCCTTCCTATCCAGTTTTTCCCCATCCAAGCCATAATTGATTAGTTGTACCAACCGCCATAATTTATACTGTTTGGGATTTTCTTTTTTAAACTTTTTTTCATCAGTAGACCAGTTATACATGGCTAAATTATACCATAAAAACAAATTTATGGGTGTCTCACAAGTCTAATCATCTCCTATTAACTGTTGTTAACAAGCATTTTTTGTGTACAATTATGCATAGTAGGAGTTTTTATAAAAAAGTGACCAAACATGGTAAAAGACGATAAAAGATTACCAGAGCTTTTAACTATTAGGCAGGTGGCGAAAATACTTAATGTACATCCGACCACATTGAGGCGATGGGACAAGAAAGGAAAGTTAAAAGCTATTCGTGTAGGCACGAGAAGCGGTATTGGCGAAAGACGCTATCACCGAGAGGATATTATTAAGGTGATAACAAAATAGAGTTGTAGATTAAAACATGACCACTAAAGGCATTAAAAAACTAGAGCTAACTTGGTTTAACAAAGACAAAAGTCTTTATTACGATTCTAATAAGAAAGAATATCTTTGGGTAGATAAAAAAGACCCGAGAGTTTCTGAACCTCGTATACTTCTTGAGAAAGCAAGCTACGGAGATGTAAATTCATCAAACATCCTGATTAAAGGCGACAATCTCCTAGCTCTTAAAGCACTTCAACAGGATTATCAAAACTCAATAAAACTTATTTTTCTTGACCCACCATATAATACTGGCAATGGGTTTGAGCAATATGATGATGGACTTGAGCATTCTATATGGTTGGGGATGATGAGAGGGAGACTGGAAGCACTTTATAAACTTCTCAGAAAAGATGGTTCGTTATGGATAACTATTGATGATAACGAGTCACATTATTTGAAAGTGCTTTGCGATGAAGTGTTTGGTAGGAAAAACTTTGTAGCTAATGTCATTTGGCAGAAAAAATACACAAGGAGTAATGACGCAAGGTGGTTTTCAGATAATCATGACCACATTCTTGTTTATGCAAAAGATAAACAATTATGGCATCCACAATCGCTACCAAGAACTGAAGAAATGGATAATCGATACAAAAATCCAGATGACGATCCGCGTGGAGAATGGATGACACAGCCATTACATGCAAAGAGTGGAACTGATAAAACCTATATTTATACTTTTAGAAACGGTGTTGTTTGGAAACCGCCCATAGGAACATTTCCAAGATACAGCAAAGAAACTTTACAGAAAGCCGAAGAAGAAAGCAGGTTATGGTTTGGATCTCATGGGACTGCCGTGCCAAGAATGAAGAAATATTTATCAAATATGACAGAGGGCGTCGTTCCAATGACGATTTGGTTATATGGAGAAGTTGGAAGTAATGATGAAGCGAAAAGAGAAACAAAAAATATTGGAGTTGATGAAGTATTTGCGACACCCAAACCAGAAAGGTTACTTTATAGAATTATTTTTCTTGGAACAAAGGAAGGGGATATTGTTCTAGATTCTTTTGCGGGATCGGGTACAACGGGAGCAGTTGCACATAAAATGAATCGAAAATGGATAATGGTCGAAATGGGAGACCATGCGCAAACGCACATAATACCAAGACTTAAAAGGGTAATGTCTGGTGAAGATCAAAGCGGAATCGGTAAAGATGTAAATTGGAAAGGTGGGGGTGGATTTAGATATTTTGAACTTGGTGACAGTTTATTTGTTCAAGACAGTGACCTTAGACTTACTGTACTAAATCCCAAGATGTACAATGGTCCGCTTATTCGAGCAGTGCTGAAGGTTGAAGGATTTAAATTATTAAATCCGGATAACGGATTACATGGAATATCAGGGAGAACTATTGCTCATGTTACAGAACAATATTTGAATCAAGATTACATTGATGTACTATTGCGGGAAGTTGGGGACGCTGCCGATTATTTAATCATTTATGCGAAAACAATATCGAGTAAAATTAAACTACCAGAAAATGTAGAAGTAAGGCGGATTCCAGATGTCTTACTTAGAAGGTTTAAGGTATGAAAAACATAGTTGAGAAACTAACAAAAGAATTGAGTTTAAGAAAACCACAAGAGTTATCTTTAGTGAAACTTCATGCTCTTTTGGAAAATGTCAACGTAAGCAAAGACGCTCTTGAAGATATCGAGACAAGAATTGTCGGCAATGTTAAATTTGATACGGAGTTCCCATCTTTTACTTTTGCTCTTGCAACTGGTGTAGGTAAAACAAGACTGATGGCGGCAATGATCGCCTATCTTTATTACACAAAAGGACTTAAAGATTTTTTCATTTTAACTCCGGGTGAAACAATTTACACTAAAACTATTGATAACTTTACACCTTCAAGCAAAAAATATGTCTTTGATGGTTTGACTGATTTCCCCTACTTTAATCTTGTAACAGGAGAAAACTATACTTTTGCGAACTTTGGTAATCAGCTATTTGATGCCGTAAATATCTATGTCTTTAATATCCAAAAGATTTTTAATGAGAGGACAGATGTTGAGTTTCGCTTCCATCGCTATCAAGAAACATTAGGGTCAAGTTTTGCCGAGCTTTTACAACAAAAAGATTTAGTTATTCTAATGGACGAGAGCCACCGTTATAGAGGCGTAAAATCTATTAAGGCAATCAATCATCTCAAACCGGAATTAGGACTGGAATTTACAGCAACTCCGGTAAGTGAAAATATAGTTTATACATACAGCTTAGCTGATGCTATCAAGGATTCAAAAGCAGCAATAGAAAATCTTACAAACGGCAATGGAGCAAGAGGCGGCTACATCAAGATTCCTTATGTTGTGGCGCGAAGTGATGACTTTACCTACAAAGGAGATATTGAACTCGTTAAGCTTGAAGATGGAATACGTCGTCATCGAGAAAAGAGAGCGCTAGTAGAGGAATACTGTACCAATAACAAACTGCCGTTTGTTTTACCTGTTACTCTTATTACTACAAAAAATATTCAGCACGCTAAGGACGTAAAAAGCCTTATTGAAAGTGATAGCTTTTTTGAAGGTTACTACAAAGGTAAAACTCTGTTAGTTACAAGCGAAAGTGAGGTTGATTCTATACATCAACTTTTACGCCTTGAGGAACCATACCCAAAAAACAAAAACGAGATAGTAATTCATGTGGACAAGCTCAAAGAAGGTTGGGATGTAAAAAACGTTTATACGATCATCCCCTTTAGGGCCTCTATCAGTAAGACACTTATTGAACAAACAATTGGTCGAGGACTGCGTCTACCTTTCGGGGAGTTAATAGGGATTGAAGAGCTTGATAGTCTTGATATTATCTCCCACGATAATTTTGCTCGGGTTGTAGCTGTTGCTCACGAAGTAGCTGAAGGTTTGCTGGGTGTTAAGAAAGCCGAGAAAAAAGAAGAATTAAAGACATATGAGATAAAACCTACTGAAAATAAGAAGTTATGGATTAAAGTACCGCTTGTTGAAGCTAAGGTTTACTCTAGCAATGAACTTGACTTTTTCCCAATACAACTCCGTCTGGAAGAGTTAAAGAAAATAACGCCGAAACTTTTTAGAACGGATATAGTAACTAGACAAAAAGAAGATATAGGCGAGGCGGAAGTCAAAGAGGAAATTGATCCGGTAAATAGAATAGTCCGTTTGATTATCACCGAGCTTACAGAACTAGATATCTCACACAAACAAGTGCTACAAAAAATCATTAAGCATTATCTTGACCAACTATCTATTAAGGGAAAAGAATTATCGAAACTTGTAAAACTGCATGAGCAAACTATTATTGACGATATTGTGCCGCAGATTTTTGACAAGCTAAATGAGCAGACAAAAATAAAATACAAGGTAGTTGATGATGAGCTTCCTTTTGAATCCTACTTAAAAACTGTCAAAGTATCGGCAGTGCCGCTTGATAAAGACGAAGTGAGCGAGGCTGAATCAAGAGGTAATATTATTGAAGGCTACAATCGAAGCGTCTATCCCAGATATGTTTTTGATTCACTACAAGAAAAACTTTTAGCAGACTCATTAGAGGGTGACAATAGTGTCATAAGTTGGGTACGCTTGCGTACAGGACAGTTGCCGATTAAGTATATTTATGGAAATTACAACCCAGATTTTATAGTTGAGCGCAAAGATGCTAATTACTTAGTTGAAGTAAAAGATAAAAGTAAGCTGGATAAAAAAGACCCAGAAGTTATAGAAAAAGCAAAGCAGGCCGAAGAATGGTGCGAGATCGCCTCTAAAGCTACCGGTAAAAAATGGGTTTATAAATTATTACCTCATACCTCAATAAATAAAGTAAATAGTTTTGATGCAATCGTAAGCAGTGCTTATACAAAAACTAGTAGGTGGGTAAATTGGGTTTAGCAGAAATAAGGAGCGGTTTTTATCTGATTTCAGAGAAAGAGTAAAAAGCGAGAGACAAAGATTAGGGTTAGAAAATGATGCTCCTGTAGAATTTACCTACACTGAGAAAAGGTAATTAAACTATCAGTTTTTTTACTTCCCGCATCTCTTTTTCATATTCAATAAGTCCGCTTTTTTCCAGTAAGTAAAAGATTGTAAAAATAATGGGCGACAAAAATATCGCCAACAGCGAGGTTAAAGATAAAAGGCTGACAAATAGAAGAAGGGTTAAAACTACTGGAATAATATTTTTGTAGGGCTCAAGTAGGGTATTGAACTGCTCTTTCACCGTCTGTTTAAGAAGATTCTTTGTTACACTGGAGGAAGAGTTTGTTTCCATCTTTTCTAATGCTTCAAGATTTAAGCCAGACTGTTTTAAAAGTTCAGGGTTTTGTTTTAGCTGCTCAAGCTGATCTTTTGGCACAAAGTTTAAAGAGGCGTCAATTAAAGAATCAGGAATCTCAAATCCCTTTTGTGAGATAAGATTGTTAGCTGAAAGATAAAAAGCCAAGCAAAGGCTTAAGATTATGAGAGTTATTAATTGCCTAATGGGGGGAGCAAGAAGGGTAGCAGGTTTAAAATCCGTATAAGTTTTAAGATTATTTTCTAAAGAAAGATGGATCACCATCAGAGAAGCAAAAATTAATACTCCTAAGATTATGCCAATGGCGGGATTTGTAAATATAAAGGGGATAATGGCAGACATAACTGCAATCGGGAATATAATTTTCCAGTCAGCAGCCAAAGTAGCAAAGAGGATAAAAGATAGGGAAGATGCAACTATCGCCAGGCAAAGTAACAAGATCTCTGTTAAAGAGGCAGCATTAAGAACAAAAAGTTTATCAATTGATGCTAAATAAGGATTAAATAGATAAGCCGTCAAAGATAAAAACAGGAGAAAAATAGGAGCAAGGCTAGCCTTTTTAATAATATTCATATTTTCTGGTATACTTCCATCATACCAAAACCATGTCAAAAATCTTAGTTACTCATATAAACCCACATCTGGATGATATTGCTGCTATTTGGTTATTTAAAAAATATAATCCTAAATTTAAAGATGCAAAATTAGAATTTGTGTCTGCATCCCGAGATCTGGCCTCAAAAGAAGAGAATGATGACAAAATTTTTGTGGGTACTGGTGGAGGTAAATTTGATGAGCATAAGGAAGGTCTGGAAACTTGTGCCGGCACACTGGTATATCAATATTTAAAAGAAAACAACTTTATTCCTCAGGATGAAATTACCCAAAAAGCCTTGGAACAACTTGTTAAATGGAATGAATTAGTAGATATCGGCAAAGCCCCAGATTCTGAATTTGATGAATTTAGCGTGCAGTCTTTTATCAGGGCGAAGGACAATTCAACTGAAAGTTCCAAAAGGTCGGTGGAACTTGGAAGTGAAATTTTGAATAGAATTGTAGAAGTCTTAAAAAGAAAGCAACAGAGCTTGAGAGATTGGGAGGGCAGAATTGAGTTTGATTCTAAATTTGGTAAATCTACTGCAATTACCTCGGAAACTGTAAATAGAGAATTCTGTCGGGAACAAGGAGGCGAGTTGTTTTTAATGTATAATCCGCAAAATTGCGGGGTTCAATTCTTTACTCCCTCTTTTGATCTTGATTTGACACCAATTTATGAAAAGGTTAAACAACTTGATCCCAAAGCTTCCTGGTTTCTTCATCAGTCTCATCATATGGTCATTTGCGGTTCTTTCTCTGCTCCTGATTCAAAGCCGACAAAATTAACCCTTGAGCAGCTAATAGAAGCAGCAAAATGAAAGTTGCACTGGTTCATGATTTTTTAGTTGAATACGGTGGAGGGGAAAGGGTTTTAGAAGCCTTGCATGAAATTTTTCCGGATGCTCCCATCTATACAGCTTATTTTAGATTATCAGGATTCGGTCCGCACCAAAGTAGGATCAAACAATGGAATATTAAAACTTCCTGGATGCAAATTTTACCAAAAGTATTTTTATCACCCTGTAGGATATTTGCAGCAAAGATTTTTGAAGGGTTTGATCTATCTGATTATGATTTGATAATTTCTTCTTGTAATACCTACTTTGCCAAAGCGGTTAAAGTTAAACCTACAGCTTTACATATTAGTTATATTCATACTCCGCCAAGATATTTATATGGCTATACTACATCTTTTAATTATAAGAAAAATCCTTTAACCAGAGTTTCAGGAGAGCTTGCCAATCATTATTTACGTATTCTAGATTTCAAAACAAGCCAAAGGCCAAACATTTTAATAGCCAATTCAAAGGAGGTACAAGCTCGTATACAGAAATTTTACAGAAGAGATAGTGTGGTAATTTATCCACCAGTCTCAACTGTCATTCCGAGCGAAGCCACGCCAAAGGCGGGTGACAAGAAATATTTTTTATCGGTAGGAAGGCTGGTGAGAGGAAAGGGGATAGATGTAATAGTTAAAGCTTTCACCAAGCTTAATTTGCCTCTTAAAGTAGTGGGAAGCGGACCTGAGATAAAAAGTTTAAAGTTTAAAGTGCAAAGCGCAAAGTTGAAGAATATAGAGTTTTTAGGCCAAGTTGCCGATGACCAATTGGCGGGATTGTATGCCAATGCTAAAGCTACAATTATGGCCTCAGAAGATGAGGATTTTGGGATTGTGCCAGTGGAGTCTCAAGCTTTAGGTACACCGGTAATTGCTCCGAGAGCAGGCGGTTTTTTGGAAACAATGATTGACGGCAAAACAGGCATGTTATATGGAGGGCCGGGCATGGTGTCAGCAGAAAGCTTAATCGAGGCGATTCAACGCTTTAATAGTTCAAATAATTTTAAGGCAGAAGATTGTATCAAAAATGCTGAAAAGTTTTCCAAGGAGCAGTTTAAAAAAGAAATTTTGCAATTAATTGACAAACACTTTAAAAAGTGAGTATGGTAAAGATGTATGATGGAATCTGATGCTGGAAGAGAATCAGATACTTTTGATAGACAGGTAGCAGTTGAGGCATTCAGGAGACATCTTCTGGCAAATCGTGTAGTTAATGCACCATCTGAACTAACTGGTGATGACTTGAGGCGTGCAATATTTGGTAGCGATAAGCCATTTTGGTATGAAATTGGACAATATCTGGGCACTTTACGTAGAGGAAAGCAGAGATTATTCAAAGCTTTTATCGGATGGACGCAAAATTCGCCTTTGAACCCAATCTTGTCAAGGTTGATAGGTAAAACTATTTGATGTAGATTGTTTACACTTTCTAAATGTTTGATAAAGTTAAATACCATATTATCCGCGCTACAGAATTAACTGCCTTGTCTGTTTTTAGGTTAATTCAACAAAAAGGTTTCTCCAAAGATGATTTATTAACAGAAGAAGAGTCAAGAGATAGAGAGAAATTAATTGATCAAGCCGGTGTTGATGCCATGTATGCTGCTTTAACAGATATCCCTTTTGTTCTGGAAGTAGTTGGATCTGAAGGCAGGAAACATGTTCACCAATACGGCGAAGCATTACCTACTTTGGAGGGTGTCTTCGGCACGGGGGACTATAAACTGGATATGGTGAATGATGTAGTAGAAGGCTCAAAGGCTGCCAAGCTAAATATACCTGGAGCAATCTCAGTAATGGCAGTAAGTACCCATAAAGGGTTAATGTCTACACCTAAAGATATAGACTATATGGATAAATTGTTTGGTCCACCCCAATTAAAAGATAAAATTTCCATTAGTAACCCAATAGAGGAAAATTTAGCAGAGGTGGTAGATACTTTTAAAGTAAAGCCTTCAGAAATTAATGTAGTGATGATGGATAGAGACAGGAATGCCCACTACATTAATGCTTGCCAAAAATTTGGCGTCAATTTAATTTTGATTAAAGCCGGAGATTTCCTACCTTCAATTTTAGCTTGTATAGATCCTAAGGAACAAAGTAAAGGTTTGCACTTAGTGATGGGAATCGGCGGTTTTGAAGAAGGTGTTTTGGCTGCTGTAGCTGCTAAAGCTTTAGGAGCAGTAGGTGAGGGTAGAGGTTGGTCTGCTGATAAAGAAATTCAAAGTAAGTACACCAAGGTTTGGACAACAGATGAGTTAGTCTCAGGTAAAAAAGAAGACTGTTTAGTCTCACTCTCTTCTATTACAGGTGACAATAAATGGTTTAATTTGGAAGGGGTAAGGGTTAAGCCTGCCTGCCGGCAAGGCAGGCGTGAAGGGGAAAGTGAAGTAGCAACCTTGACAGTGGACAAAGATGGTGTGAAGATAGAAACACGCTTACATCACTAGAATGGATATAACAATATTAAAACAAACAGCTCAAGCATTAGTGGCTCCAGGAAAGGGAATTCTGGCTGCTGATGAAAGTACCAAAACTATTGCCAAAAGATTGGAAAAAATCGGGGTAGAGTCTAATCCTGAAATTAATCTAGCTTACAGGAAAATGTTGTTTACTACTCCGGGAATTGAGCAATATCTATCTGGAGTAATTCTATATGATGAAACTATAAGACAATCTATAGATAGCGCTTCCGTTCCTCAATATTTGGCAGGCAAAGGTATTATTCCCGGTATAAAAGTAGATAAAGGCGCTTGGCTGCTGCCTAATTTCCCGGAAGAAAAAGTTACAGAGGGATTAGATGGGTTAAGGGATAGATTAACAGAATATAAAGAAATTGGGGCAAAGTTTGCCAAATGGAGGGCTGTAATTACCATAGGAGAGGAGATACCTACTGATACATGCATTGAAGCTAATGCTGAAGTTCTGGCGCGTTATGCCGCTCTCTGTCAGGAGCAGGATATTGTGCCGGTTGTTGAACCGGAAGTGTTAATGGATGCAGACAATGATTTGGAAAGATGTAAAGAGGTAACTACTATGACTCTAAAAAAGGTATTCGAAAGACTATCGGCACATAAAGTGGTTTTAGAAGGGATGTTACTCAAGCCCAATATGGTTATTTCCGGTAAAAAAAGCCCTACTCAGGCAAGCAGTCAGGAAGTGGCCGAAGCTACAGTAAAAACTTTCCTGGAAGTAGTTCCCGGTCAAGTTCCAGGGATCGTCTTTTTATCCGGAGGTCAGACTCCTAATCAGGCCACAGAAAATTTAGCTGAAATTAACAAAGTTCCCGGTAGTCCCTGGCAGATGAGTTTCTCTTATGGCAGGGCTCTGCAGGATGAAGCTTTAACCACCTGGGCCGGCAAAGAAGAAAATGTCCGCGCAGCGCAGCAAGCCTTTTTAGAAAGAGCTAAAAAGGTTGGTGAAAGTCTGGCTGAATATGCCCGTAAGGCCATAAAAGAACAGGTTAAAAAAGATAAAAAGAAAAAAGTCAACGATTAGCTTTGGTAACCAATAACAAATCTGATTTTCCAATGACAGATATAAAAGTAAGGACTACAATACACCCATGCCGGAATTACCAGAAATTGAAACTATTAAAATAGAGTTACAGAAAAAAATTATTGGGTCCAAATTAACAAAGATTCAAATACTTTCTCCTAAATCTCTCCAGAATGAAAAAGGTCAACCCTTCGACTACGCTCAGGGTCTACAGGGTAGAAAAGTGCTCAATATTTGGAGAAGAGCTAAGATATTAGGCATAGATCTGTCATCGTCATTGCGAGACCACGAAGTGGCGAAGCAATCTTCCACGGATAATAATGAGATTGCCCGCAATGACAAAAAGGTTACCTTATTATTTCATCTTAAGATGAGCGGACAATTAGTATGGAAAGGGAAAAGAGGAAAGGGGAAAGAGGAAAGTTTTATCGGCGGGCATCCGACGGAAGACATGCTGGGCAAGATGCCCAATATTCATACCAGAGTAATTTTTTCTTTTGCGGACGGGTCGCATTTATATTTTAATGACCTGCGGCGTTTCGGCTGGGTGAAGGTAGTGCGAAGTGAAAAGTGTAAAGTGCAAAGTGAAGAGGTGTTAGGAAAATTAGGGCCGGAACCGTTAGAAAAAGGATTTATCTGGCAGATTCTTAAAACTAATTTGTTAAAACATAAAACTCAAGTTGTAAAAGTGGCTTTAATGGATCAGACAGTTGTTGCAGGGATCGGGAATATTTATGCTAGCGAAGCTTTATTTAATGCCAAAATTGATCCCCGTACAAAAGTTAGCCAGTTAACAGATCGGCAGATACAGAGTTTACATCAAGGAGTACTAAGAGCGCTTCGGGATGGGATTAAGTATGGTGGATCAACTAGAGCCCATTTTGTAGATGCGCAGGGCCACAAGGGTTATTTTTTAGACTATGCTTATGTTTATGGAAGATCAGGACATAAATGCAAAATCTGTGGTGCACAAATTAAAAAGATTCAACAAGCAGGTAGAGGGACATACTTGTGTCCCTCTTGCCAAAGATAGGTGTATAATGGCTGATGTTATATTATGGCCAACAATTTGACCTTTGCCTCGGTTATTCAAAACCGGGGATTTTTAAATTTATGGGTTAACCAAATTCTGGTTCAACTTTCCTACAATGCCTTAAACTTTGCCCTAATTATTTGGGTTTTTAGGCTAACTGATTCTAATATGGCAGTTGCAGCTGTATTACTTGCAGTTTACTTACCGGCTGTTTTATTCGGGCTGTTTAGCGGGGTGTTGGTAGATATCACTGATAGAAGGAAAATTATTATGACCATAGACTTGCTGTTGAGTGTTGCCATTTTCATGCTGATTCCTTTAAAAATGAGTTTGCCGGCAATTTTACTTATTACTTTTTTTATCAATGCTCTAGTTCAATTTTACGGCACAGCCGAAATATCAGCTATCCCGCTTATTGTTCATAAAAATCAACTGGTTTTAGCCAATGCCATTTTTGCTACTACTCTTTATACGTCTTTTTTGCTGGGGTTTGGTTTAGCAGGACCGTTAATTAATTACTTAGGCATTGATTTTGTATTTGAATTAGGAGGGTTATTTCTTATAATGGCTTTCTTATTGTCTTTGGTGTTTCCTTCGATTAGAGGCGCTTTGGATACGCAAAGTAAAACATTGATTTTAGCTTTCAGGAAAAATGATTACTCCAAGTTTTATGAAATTGGGTTAAAAGAAATCGGGGAAACACTTAGGTTAATAAAAGGTAAATTACCTGTTTTATCTGCTATAGCCATTCTGGCAGGAGTGCAGGTTGTAGTAGGCATAATAGCTGTTTTGGCGCCCGGTTTTTTGGAAAAAAGCTTAAGAATTAACGCTACAGATGCTTCGTATGTTATAGTTATGCCTTTAGGGTTTGGTATAGTGGCAGGAGGGGTCTTCCTAGGCAGATTAGGCAACAAACTTATTAGAAGAACAGTGATTGCTAAAGCAATCCTTTTTGCAGGATTATTGTTTTTTCTTGAGGGTATTTCTCCTGTTATATCTCCGGCTATTAGCCATCTGCCCCGTCCCAAACCTTTACCTTTTGTCACTCAACCTCCTTTATCTGTGGTGTTAACTGTTGGTTCTTTCCTGCTGGGTATCGCTTTAGTTTCAATTCTGGTGCCCTCCCAAACTGTGCTTCAAGAAAACACACCTGAAGAAGACAGAGGGAAGGTATTTGCTGTTTTAGGAGTAGCTATGTCCGGTTTATCACTGGTTCCGGTACTACTGTCCGGGTTGCTAGCCGATATTTTCGGTACTACCCCAATCTTTATTGGGCTTGGTAGTGTAATTATGTTGATAGGATTGTTTGGTTTAAAGCCCAGCTGGTTTTTTAGAAAAAAGAGTCTGCCATTGCATGTTAGGGAGTTTTTGGGACTAGGACACTGGGAGGGGAAAAGTTAAAAGTTAAAGGTCAAAACTCAAAAGTCATGCTTCTAAAAAAACTCCAGCTTACTAATTTTAGAAACTATTCGAGTTTAGACATTGAGTTTGACTCTCGTCCTACTATCCTAGTGGGAGGAAATGGGGCGGGTAAGTCAAATTTGCTGGAAGCTATTTATTTACTTTCGACCACTAAATCTTTAAGAGTGGAAATAGAAAACGAATTAATCAAAGAAAATCAAGAATTTGCCAAAATTGAGGGGTTTGTGGCAAATAGCAGCGAAACAGAGCTTTTAATTATTATCAATAAACCTACTGACGAAGTAAAATTCAAAAAAAGGTTAATAGTGAATGGTATTTCCAGGAGAACGGTAGATTTTATCGGTCATTTGCCGGCCATAATTTTTTACCCCCAGGATATAAATATGGTAACCGGTTCACCTTCTTTGAGAAGGTGGCATATAGATTTAAGTCTGGCGCAAATTGATCCGGCATATAAAAGATCACTCACACTTTACGAGCAATTTTTAACTGCCAGAAACAGAGTTTTAAAAAGTATTAAAGAAGGTAAAAGCAAAACTCCCGAACTGGATTTCTGGACCCGCGGTTTAGTGGATAATGGAAAAATTATAACTGATAAGCGCCAAGCATTTTTTGATTTTATTGAACAGCAGCCAAAGGTTTTGGGAGATTTTAGATTTGTATACCACCCAAGTGCGTTGTCCTCAGAGAAGCTGCAAGAAACAAACGGGCGTGAGGTTGCAGCTGCTGCAACCTTGATAGGTCCCCATCGGGATGATTTTGTTTTAATAACATTTGAAAAAAACTTAGCTCATTTTGGCTCAAGAGGAGAGCAAAGGATGGGAACATTGGCTTTTAAGTTGGCCCAACTGGAATATATGGCGCATATTTTAGGTAAAAGGCCGGTACTTCTATTGGATGATATATTCTCAGAACTGGATGAGAATCACCGTAATTTGATAGGAGAGATTGCTTTAAAACAGCAAACCATTATCTCAACCATAGAAATGTCCGAAATCCCAAGTAATTTATTAGACAAAGCCAGAATTTTACAAGTAGAAGATGGCAAAATTACTCAGTCTGGCAACTAGCAAAATGATTAACGCCACCAGTGTGATATTCGTATTGTTTGCCTTGATATTCAAAAATTACCTTGTATCCTGGGGTAATTACTTGAGTATACATCTTTCCTGGTTCGGGGCAACCTAAACTGGAACCGCCCCACTGAGTTGCCTGCGAGCTTAGAACTACGATGTTTGGTAAAGTAGGTATCCTCCAACTAAGGCAGCAATTAGAACGACTATTAATATCGGAGCCAGACCTTTTTGGTTCATAAATTTAGAATACTACCTTTTACCAAAGAGTGGTATAATCAGTTTTATGGTAAAGAAATTAGATTATATTATCAAGCTTACCTATGATAAGTCCTATAAAGGCTATGTAGCTGATGTAGTCAATTTATTTGGCTGCATGTCCCAAGGTAAAACTAAAAAAGAGGCATTAGAGAATGCGGGAAAAGCAATCAAGGCTTATATGGAAGCTCTAAAGAAAGAGAAAAATGCCGAATATTCCAGAAGAACTATCGATACGCCCACCCCTTTATTGAATGCCTAAATTAACTAATATTTCAGGTAGAGATGCAGTTAAAGCTTTTTTGAAATTCGGCTACAGACATGTGCATACTTCAGGAGACCATGCTATTTTACAAAAACCAAATGCTCCAAGTTTATCAATACCATTACATAAAGAAGTTGCATAATTTTTATTAAAAGCTCAGTTAAAAAAGGCGAATATCTCTATAGCAGCCTTCATTAAGGCGCTAAAATAGTAAGCGACTATAGAAATGTCCGAAATCCCAGCTTCGGTGACAGAATATACAACGATCGTTCAATATTTTGTCTAAGGAAGAAATTTAAAGGTGGCGATAATTTTATCTATAATTTCTTTATTGCTTGCTTCGTCTGGGAAATAGTCAAGCCTAATTACTATTTGCCAACTCCCTTCTTGTAGCTTATATGGATAATCGTGGTTTAGAAAGACAAAGTAAGTAAGGGCTGTGAATGGTTTATAGAAACACTCTATTCCAGAAGTCCAAAGAATTTTTTGCTCGATAGCTTTCTTATTACCTAATGAAACTATTTATCTTATTATTTCACCTCTGCCACCATTTCCTGTTGTTCCTTTACTACCACCCCAATATCCATTGTCAAGATTATAGTAATCATTTTCTGAAATATTTCTAAATTTTGGATCATAAGAGATTGCTCCAAACCCTACACTTCCATTGACTGTATCAGGTTGAAGCACACAATGCGTGTTATTGGAATCTGTTTTTGTATGAAAATTAGAATCTGAATACTGACGTGTTTGATATTCGAAGTCTTTTGGGATTTGGTATGCATAATACTTTGTTTGGACGGTTTCCCAGTCAGAATATTCTTTGACAGGTTTAACTAATTCTTTGGGAATAGAATTTCCCCTTTCTACTTTAGAGGTGGATTGCTGTATAAACGATGATTGGGGAGAAGAAACAGGAGTATTGGTTTTACCTTAATAGCAGCGGAGTAGCTGCTATTTTAGGTCAAGAAGGATTTTTTGATGCATTCAGGATCAAATTTGAACGTGATCACGGCATAGTCGAAGTGACTTTTGTTAAAACATGAAGAGTAAGAAACTCAACTTCGTATCAAGATTCCAAGTGGAGAATGACAGGTTTCCGGAGCTCAGCTGATGACAAAAACATCACGGCCGTAATAAAAATGTGAACTCTGATAACAAAAAATGCAACGATCGTTCAATATTTTGTCTAAGGAAGAAATTTAAAGGTGGAAAGGATTTACTTAACAACTTACAAAATGTCTGACCCCATCAGTATGGTATTCGTATTGTTTGTTTTGATATTCAATAGTTACTTCATACCCCGAGTTAATTACTTGGAGGTAAGAAGTTTTTGGCTTTGGACAGCCCATGCTGGTGTCGCCCCACTGGACTTTTTCTATGCTAACCAAATTAATTTGGGATTTATCCACGCCAAGTTTTTTAGCTAAATTCTCCAGAATGGATTGCGTTGTAATAGAAGGGGTCGTATCGCTTGAGGAACTAGAAGGGGTGGGTACTGTTGGGCTTGGAGAAGATATGGGAGTTGTTGTAAATTCAGGGGTAGGTGTTGGTTTAAATGGTTTAGCTAAAAACCAGTAACTTGAAATAAAGAGGCCGGTTAATGTGATAAAAACTAATATAATTATCCCGCTGATACCTTTTTGGTTCACTAAGATTATTCTAACATAGAAATTGACAAGTCAAATGTTGTATAATATAGTATATACAGTTAATGAAAACTGTAAAGCTGGTTTTTGCGTTTGCATGGGATAAAGGTAATAGAGAAAAGCCTAAGCAACACGGTTTAACTCTGGAAGAGACAGAAGAAGCTTTCTTTGATGAGAATAAAATTATCTTTGCTGATTGGAAACACTCAGTAACAGAACAGAGAGTTACTTTGTTTGGAAAGACAAAGCAGGGAAAACTATTAAATATTACCTATATAAACCGAGGCAGTAAAATTAGAATTATTACAGCCAGACCAATAAACAAAAGGGAGGTGCATTTATATGAAAAAGCCACTTAGGATTCCAGAATTTAAAAACGAAGATGAAGAAGCGGAATTTTGGGCAAATTTAGATCTTTCTAAATATTTGGAGCCGTCTGATTTTGAAAGAGTGAGCTTTCCAAATCTTAAACCAACAACCAGGTCCATATCTATCAGGATTCCGGAATATTTATTAAACAGGGTTAAAGAGAAAGCCAATGAGATTAATGTTCCTTATCAGTCTTTAATTAAGCAATACATTAAAAAGGGAGTGTTTTCTCCTGGGAGCTAATAGCTTTTTACGAGTCATTTTTTAATGCCCCAGCCAGGACATAAATTAATCTTTTTAACCATATTGACAATAATAGCCTATTTTAGTTAAACTAATCAAGAAATTATGCATAAAAAAATGATTTATGAGTTAAATTCAAATATTTTAATGTATCCGCCTAGGGGCGGATTTTTTTAATATGACATTTAAGAATCGGGACATTATTGATATAAACGATTTTTCCAAAGAGGAATTACTGTTTATTTTAAAAACTGCCAAAAGGTTTGATCCTGTCTTTGTCAAAAGAGATAGATCCAATTATACCATTGCTCAGGGAAAAATAGCCGCAGTCTTATTTTTTGAACAATCCACCAGAACTGAGCAATCCTTCAGATCTGTCGCCCAAAAAATCGGCATGGGGATTATTGGTTTTAACGATCCGGAGTCAACCTCCATTCATAAGGGTGAGAGTTTTTCAGATACCATCAGAATTATGAATTCTTATGCGGATGTTTTAATTATCCGCCATCCTCAGCCGGGAGCTGCCAGAGAGGCTGCAAATGTAGCGGAAATCCCGGTAATTAACGCCGGCGACGGTCCCAACCAGCATCCTACTCAAACAATGTTGGATTTATACACCATCTTAAAAGAAGCAGGCAGAATTGACGGAATAACCGTGGCCTTAATGGGGGATTTAAAGTATGGCAGAACTGTTCATGCGCTGTCTTTAGCCTTGTCACATTTTAAGGTTAAACAAATTTTTGTCTCCCACCCAACTTTGGCAATGCCGGATGAATTTTTACGGATTTTAGATCAAAGAGGGGTAAGATACGAGCAGACCGATGAACTGCCGGAGAATTTTTCAGCCGACTTTTTATACCAAACCAGGGTGCAAAAGGAAAGATTTGCTAACCTTAATGAATATAAAAAGATTAAGGACAAGTTTATCTTAGACGGTTCTTTTAAAAAGTATCTGGATAAAGGTGTGAAACTCATGCATCCCTTGCCCAGAGTAAATGAGATTGATCCTATTTTAGACAATCACCCGAATGCTATTTATTTCACCCAGGCCAGGAACGGATTATATATCAGGGAAGCATTGCTGGCATTGGTTTTAGGAAGAATATAAGTTTTTACTCTATGATCGGTAAATTGATTCTGTCCGACGGGACAGTTTTTTTAGGACAAAACTTTGGAGCAAATCTTACCGCCTCAGGTGAGGTGGTTTTTAATACCGGAATGGTAGGGTATCCGGAAAGCTTAACTGATCCTTCTTATTTTGGCCAGATTTTAGTTTTAACTTATCCATTGGCAGGCAATTATGGTATCCCAAAAAAAGAATTTTGGGAATCAAAAAAGATTCAAGTTACAGCTTTGATTGTACAAAATTATATTGAGCATCCTTCCCATTTTGAGAGCGAAAACACTTTGACAGAGTGGTTAAAGGAGCAAGGTATACCTGCCTTGCATGGGATAGATACCAGAGCTCTGACTACTAAGCTAAGACAGCATGGAGTGATGCTGGGAAAGATAGAGTGTAAAGTGCCCGCCAGAGGCGAGGCTCGCCAAAGGCGGCAAAGTGCAACCTTGCCTGCCGGCAGGCAGGAGTGCAAAGTTAACAAAACTTACGACCCAAATAAAGAAAATATTCTCCCCTTGGTTAGTACTAATAAAGTGGAAATTTATGGTAGCGGCAGGAAAAATATCATCTTAATAGACTGTGGAACAAAAGAAAATATAGTCAAAAGTTTAGTCAAAAGAGGGGTAAAAGTAACAAGAGTACCCTGGAATTTTGATCCGCTTGCGCAAGGGCTGGATTTTGATGCAGTTTTGGTATCCAATGGGCCGGGTGATCCCAAACAAGCTAAGGAGACAATTCAAACCGTCAAGCAAATATTTACCAAAAACATCCCTACTTTCGGCATTTGTTTAGGCTGCCAAATTATGGCTTTGGCAGCAGGGGGGAATACTTTTAAGTTGAAGTTTGGCCATAGAGGTCAAAACCAGCCGGTAATGAATATAGATACAGGGAAAGCCTTAATTACCAGCCAAAATCATGGTTTTGCAGTGGACACAAAATCCCTAGGCGCAGAGTGGCAGGAATGGTTTTTTAATTTAAATGATAAAACAAACGAAGGTATCAAACACAAGACAAAACCATTTATGGCAGTCCAGTTTCACCCGGAAGCAAGTCCGGGGCCGGTTGATGCAGGCTATTTATTTGATGAATTTATTAAGTTGCTTAAGTAACTTAAGATACTTATGATGAAAAAAATCTTAGTTTTGGGCTCGGGTGCCCTAAAGATTGGTGAAGCCGGAGAGTTTGATTATTCGGGCTCTCAGGCTCTAAAGACTTTAAAAGAGGAAAATACTAAAGCTGTTTTGGTTAATCCTAATATTGCCACTATCCAAACTTCAAAAGATTTGGCAGGTAAGATTTACTTTTTGCCGGTTACCCCATATTTTGTGGAAGAAGTGATAAAGAAGGAAAAACCGGATGGAATTTTTTTGAGTTTCGGGGGACAAACTGCCCTAAACTGCGGTTTGACACTGGAAAATTTAGGCATATTCAACAAATACGGGGTAAAAGTTTTGGGCACGCCAATTAAAAGTATTCAAGCAACCGAAGATAGAGAAATTTTTGCCAAAGAATTGGACAAAATCGATATTAAAGTTCCCAAGGGTGGTTTTGCTGACTCTTTAGATCAGGCCTTAAAGATAGCCCAAAAAATGGATTACCCTCTACTTATCAGATCAGGTTTCTCTTTAGGAGGCTTGGGCTCGGGGGTTGTGAGAAATAAAGAAGAGTTAATTAAAAAGGTTTCTGTGACTTTAAAGCACACCCCCCAAATTGCAGTAGAAGAATATCTGGAGCATTGGAAAGAAATTGAATATGAGGTGGTTAGGGATAATTTGGGTAATAAGATCACGGTTTGTAATATGGAGAATTTAGATCCTTTAGGTATTCATACAGGGGAGAGTATTGTGGTGGCTCCTTCGCAAACGTTAAACAATTATCAATATCATTTTTTGAGGAAGCTCGCATTACAAGTAATAGAGCATTTAGGGATAGTAGGAGAGTGTAATATCCAGTTTGCGCTAAATCCGAAAAATAATGATTATCGGGTGATTGAAGTTAATGCGAGATTGTCTAGATCGTCCGCTTTAGCTTCTAAAGCTACAGGCTATCCTTTGGCTTACATTGCTGCCAAAATAGGTTTAGGCTATAACCTGCCTGAGTTGAAAAATTCTGTAACCCTTTCTACTTCGGCCTTTTTTGAGCCGGCCTTAGATTACATTGTGGTTAAAATCCCGCGGTGGGATTTGCAAAAGTTTATAGGAGCAGAAGAATCAATCGGCTCAGAAATGAAAAGCGTTGGGGAAGTGATGGCCATAGGCAGAAGCTTTCCGGAGGCTTTGCAGAAGGCAATTAGAATGCTTGAGACAGGTCAGGATGGATTATTAAACGGTAGCAAGCTGAATGATAGTCAACTCTTGCCTTCTACTCAAAGGCTTTTTGCGATTGCCCAGAAAATGGC
>MFCX01000016.1:29857-36647 GCA_001777055.1 Candidatus Daviesbacteria bacterium RIFCSPHIGHO2_02_FULL_39_12
GACTATATTTAAGGCAAAAAGACTGGGGTTTTCAGATAGGTTGATAGCTAAAAAACTCAAGACTACAGAGGAAAAAATCAGAGTTTATAGAAAACAGCATGGGATTGTCCCCAAACTAAAGCATATTGATACTTTGGCAGCAGAATATCCGGCCAAAACAAACTATCTTTATCTGACTTATCATGGGGAAACATCAGAGTTTCTTAAGTCACCTAAGTCACTTAAAAAGGCAATCGTCTTAGGCTCCGGTCCTTATCGTATTGGTTCTTCTGTGGAATTTGATTGGTGTTCAGTTACAGCAGCTGCCACTTTAAGGAGTAAGGGCATACAAACTATTATAGTCAATTGCAATCCGGAAACAGTATCTACAGATTATGACCTGGCAGATAAATTATATTTTGAAGAGCTTACCCTCGAGCGTATTAGCGATATTTTAGATATTGAAAAGCAGACAGATGGTAAGAGTCAAGTTAGTCTAGTCTTGGGTTTTGGCGGACAGGTGCCCAATAATCTGGCAATGTCTGCGTATAGAGCAAATTATCATATCCTGGGCACCTCTCCTGCCAGTATTGATCAGGCAGAAAATCGGGATAAATTTTCCAAGCTGTTAGATAAGCTGGGAATTGAACAGCCTGCCTGGAGCATTTTAAAAAATGTTACTGATGCTGTCCGGTTTGCCAAAACAATAGGTTATCCGGTGTTAATCAGACCTTCATATGTTTTGTCAGGCTCGGCTATGAATGTAGCCTATTCGGCTCAAGAGTTAAAGAAGTTTTTGCAACAGGCTACTCAAGTTTCCAGTGAACACCCGGTGGTAATTTCTAAATTTATGGAAATGGCCAAAGAAATAGAAATTGATGGAGTAGGGCAAGAGGGTAAACTCTTGATTTATGCCATTTCCGAGCATGTAGAAAATGCCGGAGTTCATTCCGGCGACGCCACTATTGTTTTACCGCCTCAAAGATTATATTTGGAAACTGTCCGCAAAATTAAAGAAGCTACTAAAAAGATTATTGCAGAATTAAAAATTACCGGTCCTTTTAATATTCAATTTCTAGCTAAAGATAATAAGATATTAGTAATTGAATTAAATTTGCGGGCTTCCCGCTCTTTTCCGTTTGTATCTAAAGTCACAGGCTACAATTTTGTGGAAATAGCAACTCAGGTAATGCTGGGAGAAAAATTATCAGGCGATTACAAAACAATTGACCTAGACTATGTAGCTGTAAAAGCTCCACAATTTTCTTTTAACAGAATAAAAGGAGCAGATCCGAGGCTGAGGGTGGAGATGTCTTCTACCGGAGAAGTAGCCTGTTTTGGAAATGATTTGTCTGAAAGTTATTTAAAATCACTTTTGGCAACCGGGTTTAAATGGCCTAAAAAAAGTATCTTTTTATCAATTGGCGGAAGTAAAAATAAGTTAGATTTGTTGTCTTCTGTTAAAAAATTAGATAAGTTAGGCTTTAAACTATACACTACAGAACATACCTATTTATTTCTCAAAGAAAATAATATTAACTCTAGTAGAGTTTACAAAATCTCTGAAAACAAAGGGCCTTCTGTCTTGGATTTGCTTAAGGAAGGAGAGATAGATTTGGCCATTAATATTTCCGATGGAGGATCTCCTAAAGTTGAGTCAGATGGGTATGTTATTAGAAGAAATTGTATAGATTTAGGGATACCGCTTGTGACTAACTTGCAATCAGCAGAGCTTTTAGCTTCTTCCTTGGAGTCCAAAAGGATTGAGGATTTAGAAATTAAATCCTGGGATGAGTATGTAACAGTATAACCATTTGGTTTTTTGCGGGAAATGAGGGATAATAAAGTCATAACTCTTTATGTTTATTCCCAAATACACAATTACTAACAAAATTCTAAAAAACGTAGGTATTGTTGAAGCTGCCAGAGAAGTGATCATGAATGCTCCTTTGGTGCCTGCCTGGGAAGCTAAATTTAGAAAAGAAGCCATAGAGCGCACAATTCATCACGGTACTCATTTGGAAGGTAATCCCTTATCTGAAGATCAAGTGAAAGATATCCTGGATGGGCAAGAAGTAACAGCCAGGGATAGGGATGTGCAGGAAATTATCAATTACAGAAATGTTTTAAAGTTTATTGATGCAGTTCAAACCCAAATTGGTTCAAGTAACGCCTACAACTTTACTATTGAAACCATGTTAGAAATTCATCGGTTAACTACGGAAAAAATTCTTTCCTCAGAGTCCAGCGGTAAGTTTAGGGTTCGTCAGGTGGTGATTAAAAACACCAAAACAGACCAAATTTCTTATACGCCTCCTCCTGCCGTGGAAGTGCCTTTTTTAATTGAAGATTTAGTTAATTGGATTAACTCGGATGAAGCAAGACAAATCCATCCTGTTTTAAAAGCCGGTATCATCCATTATGAAATTGCTAGGATTCATCCGTTTGTAGATGGGAACGGTCGGGTTTCGAGGGCTGTGGCGACTTTAGTAATGTTTTTGGACAGTTATGATATTAGAAAGTTTTTTTCCTTTGAGGAATATTTTGATGAAAATCCCATGCAATATTATTTAACCTTGCAGGCTGTTTCAAATCAGCTGGTTTTAGATACCCATGAGAGAGATTTAACTCCCTGGTTGGAGTATTTTATAGAAGGAGTAGCGATTGAACTGAATAAAGTTAAAGAGAAAGTGCAAAGGATTTCTGTTGATGTCAGGGTGAAGGATAAACTAGGGGAGCAGGTAATGTTAAATGAAAGACAAATGGCCATCATGGAATTTCTTCACCGCTATAAATCCATGCAGAATAAAGACTTTAGGAAAATCTTCCCGGAGTTTTCAGATGATACGGTACTGCGGGAGATGAAATTTCTAAAGCAAAAGGGACTAATTAAAAAACTCGGCGGCACCAAAAAAGCTACGTATGTTTTAAAGTAAATTTAGCGAGCTACGCCCTTTTGTCGTTTTTTCATCTGCATATCAACATCAGCCCGTTTTAAAAGTGTTTCCCAATCTTGGTCTTCATTTGGGTTAAAGGTTGCAACACCTATTGTGACTGATGGAGGTTGACCAAAGCGTCTTCTATATTCAGGTACTTCTAAATCGGCTGTCGCAGCAATTTCCACTTTTAGTTTATTGGTAACGACTGCAGCTCCTTCTGGCGAAGTTCCTGACAGGATGATAACGAATTCATCACCTCCTGGTCTGGTGGCGGTATGTTCTTGGTTTTGTGCCTCATCAAAATTTTTATAATTTTGTTTATTAAGACGAGCTGCGATATCGGTTTCTCTCTTTAATGTTCTTCTGATACCGTTTGCAAATCCTATGATAAGTCTGTCTCCGACTGCATGAGTTAATGTATCATTAACTTCTTTAAATCTGTCACCATCAATAAAGAGAACACTAAGAGGTGTTTTTGTTTTTCTTGCTATGCCCATAGCCAATTCCAAATCCTCTTTTAAGCCTGCTCTGTTTTTGAATCCAGTCATACGGTCTATCTTAGCGGCCTGATCTACAAAGGAAGCAATTCTACGAGCAATTTCATCTTTCTTATCGGGCTGGAGAATAGCCATATCTATAAATCCCTTGATGATAGCAGTTCTTGCTTCAGAGAATAAGATAGGGTCTAGTGCATAACTCCTTTTCTCCGATAGTGGCTCAGGGGCTTTGGGCGCTTCACTTATGGAATCCATCTCTCTATTATAACTCGTAAGAAGCAGTTATTTTACAAAGTTGAGGATGCTTGTCAAGGCTGAAAGAATGGTCTACAATCCAAGATGATGACATTTGGACAACTTTCCCTGTATTTTGAGAAATTAGAAAAAACTTCCTCTAGGCTAATATTAATAGACATCCTCGCTGAGCTTTTCTCAAAGGTTCAATTAATTGAAATTGGTAAAGTAGCTTACTTAATCCAGGGTAGAGTAGCACCATTTTTTGAGCCCTTAGAGATTGGCATGAGTGAAAAGCTGATAGCTCAATCAATTGCTAGAGCATTTGGTGTGGATAGAGAAGAAGTTCTAAAAGAATATGGAAAAGTAGGGGATTTAGGGTTAGTTGCCTTACAGCAAAGTGTAAAGTGTAAAGTGCAAAGTGCAAAGTTGGGAGTTGCGGAAGTGTTTGATAAGTTAAGGGACATTGCTAAATTTACTGGTGAGGGGACTGTTGAGCGAAAGGTTTCTGGATTGGTTGATCTACTGACTAAAGCTAGTGGGATAGAGGCTAAACATTTAGTGAGAATTCCTCTAGGTACTTCCCGATTAGGGATTGGTGATCCAACAGTGCTCGACGCTTTTGCTAAATTGAAATTGGGTGATAGAAGTAAAAGGAAAGAACTGGAAGGGTCATATAACAAAGTTTCTGATTTAGGTTTAATCGGTGAAACTTTATGGGAGAAAGGCTTGGAAGGAGTTAAAAAGTTGGATGTAACTGTGGGTAGGCCCATTAGATCTCAATTGGCAGAAAGACTGCCTGATGCCAAAACTATTTTGCAAAAATTCGGAGGTAAAGCCCATGTTCAGTTTAAATACGATGGATTCAGGTGTGTCACCGGTTACACGGCGCCGTATATTAAGGGTAAAGGGATTACTTCAGTAAGAGATTTACAGGTGGGAGATTTAGTACTTACTCATAAAGGACGATTCCAAAAAGTTCTTGCTAAGCAAAAAAGAACTATTAAAAAGGGAGAGAGATTATTTAAATTCCAAACCTATTTGGGTGATGAGATAGGTATTTCTGAAGGGCACCCGCTATTGTGTATCGAACATGGTAAACAGGTTTGGAAAGAGGTAGAGTTTATTAAACCAGGAGATGAGGTGATATTTCCTTTACCTAAATTTCCTCCTAATAACCCTCACCTAGCGCCAATCCGATTAGAGCTTTCCACTCTTTCCGGTTATAAAAAAACCTTCATTCTGAATTGCGACTTCTATCGATTTTTAGGATTTTGGATTGGGGATGGTTTCACTAATAATTTTCATAATACAGAAAGAGTAGGCTTGTTATTCAATGGAAAAACAGAAGTGGATTTAGCAAATGATTATAAAAAGATCATTGCAAACACTCTTCACGTGCCAAAAATGACAGTATCAAGAACTAGTGCAAAAGGTTGTGTGACATTATATTGGCGGGATGAACCACTTAGACATTGGCTGTCGACTTATTTTAGAAGAGATTGGGAAGGTAAAATGTTGCCCGAATGGTTTAGTCATGTTAGCAAGGAAAACTTCGAAAAATTTCTACAGGGCTGGATAGAGTCAGACGGCAGTATTGACAAGGATGGAATTGCCAAGATTGTAACCAGGGAAAGAGATTTAGCTTCTTTCGCTCAATTAATCGGGCTTTCTCAGGGTATTGTGATTGGCCTACATCGTATCAGAATTAAATATAAGTTAGGCTTACACTTTGATAAACCTGTTTTAAAAACTTATTACCAGCTAGTTTTTCCTAAAACTACTAGGTATGCGAGAGTGGAAAATGATAAGTTAATAGTTCGAGTTCGAAAAAACCAAACAGTAAAATATAGAGATCCGAGAATACAACTTTATGATATTCAAGTGGAAGAGGATGAAAGTTTTTGTGTACCAATGGTATCACTTCATAACTGCCAGATTCATAAAGACGGAGAAAAGGTAAGATTATTTTCTCGTAATTTGGAAGAAACTACTCCCATGTTTCCCGAGATTGTTCAAGGGGTTTTAAGACAAGTTAAGGCCAAAACTGCCATTTTAGATTCTGAAGCTTTGGCAATTAATCCTTTATCAGAAGAATTTTTGCCATTTCAGGAAACTACAAAGAGACGAAGAAAATATGGCATAGAGGAAATGTCTAAAACTTTACCTCTTAAGGCTTTTATTTTTGATGTGATGTATATAGATGGTAAATCTTTGATGGATCAGCCTCTGACAGAGAGAGTCGAGAGTCTAGAGTCTAGAGTCAAGGCCTTGCCTGCCGGCAGGCAGGGAAATGAGGTATTACTGCCACAGCCGGGTGAGATAGTAGATAACGAGGAGAGATTAAATGAGCTTTTTAATGATTCTTTAACCAAAGGCTTGGAGGGGTTAGTAGTTAAAAGATCGGATTCTAAGTATGAAGCAGGGGCCAGGAATTTTAATTGGGTAAAGCTTAAGAGGCATTCGGCAGGTGAACTCAAAGATACTATTGATTGTGTAATTTTAGGTTATGTTTATGGTAGGGGGAAGCGGGTTACATTTGGAGCAGGGGCATTGTTGGTAGGAATTTATGACAAGGAAAAAGATGAATTTGTGACAGTATCCAAAATAGGGACAGGCTTAACGGATGAAGAATGGAGGGAGATTAAAGTTAAAAGTGAAAAGTTCAAGGTTCAAAGTAAACCGGCCCGGGTAAATTCATTAATTATTCCTAGTGTTTGGGTGGAACCTAAAATAGTGATAGAGGTATTGGCTGATGAAATTACCCGTTCTCCGGTGCATACAGCAGGAAAAATCGGGGATGAACCCGGATATGCCCTAAGATTTCCCAGACTGGTTAAATTCCGTGAAGCTGACAGGCAACCTGAAGATGCAACTACTGTCAAAGAATTAATACAGATGTATCATCAACAATTTAAGAAATAGGGTTTTTAATTATGTTTAATATAGAGAGATTAAGGTCGGGAGTGAAAGAGTTCAGATCACGTCCTTTTGACAGAGCAGCCTCGGTTGTAGCTTTAAATATAGCATTCTACTCGATGCCAATAGTAATGCTGGCTCCATTTATCAATATGTCAGAAACTGCTCCCTTAGAAGAAAGGGTGATTAGATGGATGGTGGGAATGGGGGGTGGTGTGGCTA
>MFCX01000017.1 GCA_001777055.1 Candidatus Daviesbacteria bacterium RIFCSPHIGHO2_02_FULL_39_12
TAAGTATACTTAGTACACCATTGATTGCATTGCTAGGTCAATCTATTCTATTTCAGAAAATGATAAAAATGGCTACTGTGGTAAGTCAGGAGCCCACCTAAGTTATGAAGGAGGTTTCTTGCGTGGTTTCGGGAGTACTTAGCCATTTTCCACCATTTTGGCCTACAAGTTTGATCCTTGACAAGCTCGCGTGATATATTGTAAAACTGCAGTAGCATGGCAGCAGTTGAGAAACAAAGGCCCAAAGAAATTCGACAAGGTGAAATGTACTTCAAAAAATTTGATTTGGTAACTCCTAAGTATGCTCTTGAACATGGATTAACTATAAGCAAACCAGCCTTAATTTCAAAAGAGCCTTACTCGTCAGTTCCCCTAGTTTATCGTGTGGGTGAAGTAACTCGAGCAACTAATCTTAATCGGAGACAGGGTGGAATAAGATACGATGTTGGAAGAGCGCAACATGTTGAAGAATTAAGAGAATATGAAGGGACAGATGGATCACAGCATAGTGGATTTACTGGGGATTTTAAACTTCACGGATTGGTAGCACTTGTTGAACCAGTAGGCACAACTTTTAATACTCCGAGAGACGAATACTATCCTTGGCACAGACGAGGAGAAGCAATTAAAGTCAACGAAGTCATGGCTTTTTGTTCTGGTTGCAGGCTAGGTCCATTAGAAGAAGGCTTACTCCTAAATTGGGGTCAGGATTATCTGAAACCTATCTGTAGTATAGACAATCACCCAGATGATTTTAGAGAGCCTTCGGCAGAAAGAGTAAAACAAGGCTACCATCAATTACCTTTACCTCAACTAAAATTCACAATAAATCCAGAAACAGGCTTTACTATTGCAGAAACTCAAATAGAACTTGGTGCAGATACTCTTAGTCCTAAAGAGAGATTAGTAGTTTCAGATAGTGAACCTAAGGGAGTTTGGGAGTTGGTAGAAAAAGCCAGAGAAATGTTCGCTCCTGAAGCTGCTCGGCCAGTTGCCCCTTTAGCGATTTCCCAGGCTTGTGTGACACTTGTTCGGCAAAGTGGTTATCCGGTAGAGTTGAGTCTTTCAACATACTCTAATGAAGGGAAACAAATTGGAGAAATTGGTGGATACCCTGATTCCCTCGCACCAATTATAAACTTTGGAATATCTGCATCACCAGGAGAAAAGACAACATTAAAAGGAGCTCGCTTCCCTGTTCATAACCTCTATTACTTCCTACTTAAAACAGATACCACTCTGGTAATTCAACCGGCTGAAATGTATTACGACTATCAAGCGAAGGACTGGAAAGCAAAAACACCTTATCCAGTTGTCTTACATCAAGACGAACTCCCACAACTGGCAAGATTTGTTGATCCTCAAAACTTTCAATCCTCTTAAAATTACTCTAAAAATAAATTAAACCCTCAGTAAAAGTGCAAGCAAAAAAAGAAACATCGGCTTAGTTTATTTTCGTTATTGACAAAAGCCTTAAACACCTGTTATATGGATATATGGGGTTATCCCCATAGGCGGAATAAATGGTAAAAATAAAAACTATAGAAATAACCACCATGAGATATGTTAGAGGTTCCCTGGAAGCCTTTTTGGATGGGAAGAAGGAACTGAATTGGGTAAAAGGAACTATAAAAAATTCTGGAATACTAAATTATAAAGGCATGTTGCAAGAGATATTTGACGGTTTGAGAAGGTACTCCAAATTAACACGTTATCAAAGTATTCTTAAAGTGTGTCAAAAGGAAGGTTGGCTAAAAAGTTAGCAAGTAAATGTTCTTTAAAAATTTTTGCGTGTCTTCGTTTTTTGTTCTTTTTTACTCCTGCGGTTCGTCCCGACCTTCAAAAAGGGCTTTGCAGAGCTCTGCGGCCCCCCTCCCGCGCAGAGCCAGCTTTCCGGCTCCCTTCAAAAGTCCCTTTCAGTGCCGGGGACAGGACTTGAACCTGCACGCCATTTCTGGCCTTAGCACCTCAAGCTAAGGAGTCTGCCAATTTCTCCACCCCGGCTTTTGTCTAATTATACCCTAAGTGCCGAGGAGAGGATTTGAACCTCCACGAGCTTGCGCTCACAGCCTTCTGAGGGCTGCGTGTATACCGTTTCACCACCTCGGCTCTCTGCAACTATTTTACCATGAAATGTTATAATATCTCTCAAATGGCATCGGCAAATAAAAAATACCCTTACCAACAAAAGATTATTACCTTTGGAGGAGGCACCGGACATTTCTCTCTTTTAAGAGGTTTGGTTGAATTAAATCAGCCTGAGCTAATCAGTGCAGCAGTTGGCACCTGGGACAGCGGCGGTTCCTCCGGAAGACTGAGGACTGAACTGGGCATTCTGCCTCCGGGCGATATCAGACAGTGCTTACTGGCCTTAATGGAGGATCCCAAACAAAGACAAATTGCCCAAAAATTATTTGATGATAGATTAGAAGAAGTTGCCGGACCTTTAAAAGGTCACAGTTTGGGCAACTTAATTACAGCCAGGCTGGAACATATTTATAAAGGAGCAGACAGAGGAACTGAAGCGGAAAGACTGCTTTTTAGAATCCGGGCTAAAGTTTTACCGGTCAGTTTAACCGAGTTAAATTTAATTGCCAAGCTTGAATCCGGTGAAGAAATAGAAGGTGAAACAAATATAGATTTGCGTGGTGAGAAGAAGAACTATAATCCTAAACACAAAATCATGAGAGTTTATTTTGACACTAACGCAGACCCTAATCCGGATGTAATTCAAGCCATCCGGGAAGCAGATAAAATTGTCTTTTCCGCAGGAGATTTATATACCTCAATCCTGCCTCATCTTCTGGTGCAAGGCGTGAAAGAGGCAATCATTACTTCAAAAGCGAAAGTAATTTTGATACTTAATCTGATGACTAAAAGAGGAGAAACAGATTACTTTAAAGCTTCAGATTACTTAAAAGTTTTTATCTCTTATTTAGAAGACAGAGATAGAATTGATTACATAATTGCCAATTCAAACGGTTTAGGAAAAGAGGTCTTAAGCATTTATGAAAAAGAAAACCAGGAACCTGTAGCAATAGATGAGCAAATTTGTAAAAGGATTGCTCCAAAAATAAAATTTGTTAAAGATAACTTAGGTGTTTACCACATAAGAGAACATCTTTTCCGCCATGACCCGGAAAAATTGGGGAAAGCCATCATTAGTCGGGATTGACAAACTGGAAAATTTATAGTTACTATGGTTGCACTAATTTTTTGCAGATGGACAATCATAGACCTCAATTTAATGTGTGGTTTTTAATAGGATGGTATGGAACTACTGTTACTTCCTTAGTGTTTGCTTCTTTGCTTACTATTTATATCTCAACTGCCAAGGTGGTAAAACCTGTTGGTCAAAGCTTCCGGCTATATGCTGCCTTACCGCAAACAAATACCCAAGTTTCCGATGAAATAGAAAAAACAGATGCCAGAGCCAAAATCATAGAGAATTTTTTAACAGGTTATAAATCTCCTTTAGCAAAATATAGCAATAATTTTGTGGAGATAGCAGATAAATATAACTTAGATTACCGCCTGCTGCCAGCTATTGCCATGCAGGAGTCAAACGGAGGGCGCAAGGTTATTAATGATTCTTTTAATCCTTTTGGTTATGGCATATATGGCAGTATGAAGCTGAAATTTAACTCTTGGGACGAGGCTATCGAAAGAGTCGGTAGAGCTTTGAGGGAAGACTATTTAAATATGGGCTTAACTACTCCGGAAAAAATTATGGCCAAATATACCCCGCCTTCCTTGGAAAAAGGAGGAGTCTGGGCTAAAGGCGTTTCCTCGTTTATGCTGAAACTGCGCTAACCCATAATATTTGACTTATAGGTTTAAATCTGCTATTATTAACAAATCCAATCCTGATATCTGTCCCAAAGATAGAGTCAGGATTTTTTTATGGTAAAGAAAATTACAAGTTCTATTTTGGCGTTTCTTTTAATAACTTCTGTTGCTTATGCTGATAAAGCGGAAGCAGCCAATGAGAATGATACAACAGAGCAAATAGCAGCAAGGCAGTTGAGCAGGGAAGCTCAAATTTTAGCTTCATACCTTGCAAAATTTAATTCACCCTTGCAATACCATGCTCAGGATTTCATTGATGCCGCAAAAACTTATGAGCTGGACTGGAGACTGGTTCCGGCCATCGCAGGCGTTGAATCCACTTTTGGTAAATTCATACCTGGTGGATATAATGCCTGGGGTTGGGGAGTTTACGGCTCTCAGGCAATTTTCTTCAATTCCTGGAAAGACGGTATTTTTACCGTCGCAAAGGGGTTAAAGGAAGACTATATTTCCAGAGGCTTACTGGACCCTTATGCAATGAACAAAAGATATGCCGCCTCACCGCATTGGGGAGGGAAAGTAAGCTTTTTTATAGCTGATATTGAAAAGTTTGTCCAGGAATATAATGCGCAAAATCCCAAAAAACCTATTTCAATCACACCAACTGTTAAGATTGCTGCGGATTCCGCTACTCCCGGCTCAAACTAAAGAGATTTAAGATATAATTTGAGCATGCAAATTAAAATTGCAATTTTCCTGGGTAAATTAATAGCTTTAATATCTCAAACCTTCAAATTAGGCGGAGGTTCTGCAGCTCCGGGTTTATACAGTTTAAAAATAGATTCAAATTTAGTAGAAAAACTTATCAAGCAAATCCCTCATAATATAGTCATTACCGGCACAAACGGAAAAACTACCACAGCCAGGCTCCTTGCTCATTTTGCCACCCAATCAGGCCTCAAAATTATCAGAAACCATACCGGTTCAAACCTGGAAAGAGGCATTGCCTCCGCTTTAATACAAAACTACCGTTTACACCCTTGGGGTGTAAACCCAAAATTTGATTTGGGCATCTGGGAATTGGATGAAGCCGCTTTTAATATAATGGTCCCCAAAATAAAGCCGGAACTAATATTATTTTTAAATGTTTTTAGAGACCAGCTAGACAGATACGGCGAGGTGGATACAGTGGTTAAAAAATGGGCTGAAACCCTAAAAACCCTAACACCCCAAACAAAAGTGTTAGTCAACGGTGATGATACGAATACTGCCAAATTAGCCAAATATTTTATAGGGAAGGTTCAAAAATTTGGATTACAAAATTATAAGCTGAGGGGTGAATCTATAGAAAAAAGGGGGCATAACACTAAACTCGATTTTGAAGCCAAAAACATTAAACTGAACGGTCTCAAGGGATCTAGCTTTAATTTATTCTTAAATCATAAATCTTATATCTTAAATCTTCCTCTCCCCGGTATTTACCATATTTATGATACAGTCGCCGCTATTGCAGCTTTTACATGTCTATTTACTGATATACCGATACACCCGCTTCGCCGACTCAGCGAGGCGAGCCGGTATACTAATACTCTGAAATCCTTCTTACCAGCTTTTGGGAGAGTAGAAAAATTTAGCTTCCAACCCCTGAGGTTAGAACGTAAAGTTGAGGGGTATATTTTCCTTATTAAAAATCCGGCCGGAGCAACTCAGGTTTTTGAAACAATTGCCCCACAACTAAGACAAAATGACAGGCTGCTTTTAACCTTAAATGATAATTTGGCAGACGGCACAGACGTATCATGGATCTGGGATGCAGAGTTTGAGTTACTACTTATGCCTTTGTCATTCCCGCGCAAGCGGGAATCCAATAAACAAAATATTTATGGATCCCCTATCAAGTCGGGGATGACAGTTGTATGTTCCGGTTCACGGACCTATGATTTGGCAGTCAGGCTTAAATATGCTGGGTTTGAGATCAAAGAGGAAAATATTGAGGCAGATATAGAAAAGGCTCTAAAACAAGCTCAAAAAGGCCTAAAAGGGCGTCTATTTATCCTTCCTACATATACAGCCATGCTAGAATTACAATACATCTTAGCAAAACGGGGCATCAAGGAGGATTACTGGAAAAAGGAGTAAACAATTTTTAAACATTTATTCATTTAGATTTGAATTAAAATTTTAAATTTAGATTTTAAAATTATGCAATTAGTCATTGGTTATCTTTATGGTGATTTAATGAATATATACGGTGATACAGGCAATATTATTGCCTTAAAAAAACGGGCAGAGTGGAGGGGGATAAAAGTTAAGTTAAAAGTTAAAAGTTTAAAGTCAAAAATTAAAAAAGGCGAAATCGATCTGTTCTTTTTTGGCGGAGGACAGGATCAACAACAGGAAATAGTAGCTACAAACCTTATAACAAGCGGTAAAGGAAAGATAATCAAATCTGAAATAGATAGGGGGGTACCATTATTATCTATTTGTGGAGGTTATCAACTGTTAGGAGATTACTATAAACCCCACAAAGCAGCAAAACTTATAGGGGTAGGATTATTCCCTGTTTGTACTTTAGCAAGTTCTGACAGGATGATTGGGAATATAGTTATAGAATCTATGTTTGATAAATTAGTTGGCTTTGAAAACCATTCAGGTAAAACCTTTCTTAAAAAGGATGCTCAATCCTTAGGAACAGTAATTAAGGGATTTGGGAATAACGGAGAAGATAAAACAGAAGGGTGTATCTATAAAAACGCAATTGGTTGTTATATGCATGGCCCGCTTTTACCCAAAAATCCAAAACTGGCTGACTGGCTGCTTAAAAAAGCCCTGGAAACAAAATATAAAAGAAAAATTGAATTAAAATCTTTGGATGATACTTTAGAAAACCAGGCTCACAATTCAGCCATCAAAAAATTTGGCTAGTGCCGAAGAGAGGATTCGCACCTCCACGCCGTTTCCGGCATAGCGCCCTAAACGCTACGTGTCTGCTGTTCCACCACTTCGGCATTTTCAGTAGGTTAATTTTATCATAGAATTCCTTTTAAAATCTTCTTACGAAACTTTTATTTGACTTCTCACATTAAAGGTGTAAAATATGCCTTCAATATGGCAAATACACCAATAAAAGTAGAGGCTATTCAAATTGTTTATCCGGATGGATGTAAAACACAGCCGGGAGGCGCTAGTCCCGTTGCGGCAATCGGGATACTTCAACCTTTTCAACCCGTCTCATCGGTAGAGAAACAACTTGGGGTGGTAAGGAATACTTTAAATATGGCAGCTTCTCAAACAACTCTACCCCCTTCTGATAAACCTCTTTCCGAGGTCGACCTTAACCAGTGTGGCCTGCTTGGTGATTCAACCAATCCAGAGCAAAAATAGCTAAAAAAGTGTAAAATAACTATTCTATGAATACCTTTGGGAATACCAAAAGTAAAATAAATCCTAGAAATATCCTTGGTGGCATGGAGTTTTTTGAGGAAGACTTTGAAATGGAAACTTCCACAGTTTCCTCTGCTACTCAAGCAGTAGGAGGAGTCTTGAAGGATATTTTTGAATTGGTAAAGGAGGATGCCTTCATCAATGAACCGGAACATAAACTGGATCCCAAATTTCCCACAACAGGCACTATTGAATTTAATCAAAAGGAAAGAGCAGAAGCAGACAGGAAGAAAGCTTTCTTTCAAGGTTTGAAAGAAGATCAGGACAGAGCTCAGAAAGCTCATGATAAATTACTGTTTGAGCAAGAGTTAGATGATATTGCCACAAATTTACCAACTGATCAAAAAAATAAGTTACTACACTACCAGGCAAGTTATAAAGACAGAAGTATATATCAGCGGGCAGAACTACGAAGAAAAATGATTGAAGAAAGTAAAAAAGCGGAAAAACAAGAAAAACAAGCTTCCATTCCAAGCCCTGCAAAGCAACCAAGTGCTTTGGAAGGAGCTTTTGAAGGCAGAAGCGGCAGCCAAGGTGGGGGAACAGCCAATCTCTCAGCCCAGGCCGTAGGCTAATTCAGGACTCTTAGCTCAGTTGGTAGAGCGACCCCTTGACGTGGGGTAGGTCAGAGGTTCAAGTCCTCTAGAGTCCACCATTTTTACCCTCGAATTCATCAGGATTTTGTTAGTTTTAAATCAAGCCAAAATTCTTCCCATCCTATAATATATTTCTCGCGCCAAAGGGGCGGTTTGACAAAATCAATACAAGTATAGCTAGTGAAAAACCAATTGGCGGATTTGATTAATGTGAATTTAAGCTGGTAAACTTAAATGTGTGACCCGAA
>MFCX01000018.1:0-5390 GCA_001777055.1 Candidatus Daviesbacteria bacterium RIFCSPHIGHO2_02_FULL_39_12
TAGAAGAATTGGCAGGGAGTCAGTCCGATCCGGCTAAGCGGAGCGGGCCTAAGGGAAACATCCCAGATCAACAGCTAAGGTCCCTAAATGCAAGTTAAGTGTTAAAGGAAGTGATAATCCTTAGACAGCCAGGAAGTTGGCTTAGAAGCAGCCATCTTTTAAAGATAGCGTAACAGCTCACTGGTCTACTACGGGTTGTCGCGCCGACAATGAATCGGGGCTAAACTTGCTACCGAAGCTTTGGGTTCTTGTGCATGGCACAAGTAGTTTAAAGTTAAAAGTTTAAAGTTAAAAGTGATTGAGGTTTTCTAAAGAAAACTTTTTATATAAATCATTTCTTAATTTTGAACTTTGCATTTTGCACTTTGAATTACTCGCGCTGTGCGCGAGAGCGGTAGAGGAGCGTCCGTCACGCAGTAAAGCTGTGTTGTAAAACACGGTGGAGTGTGGCGGAGTGAGAATGCCGGTATGAGTAGCGTATCTACGTGAGAAACGTAGTCGCCGAATGCCCAAGGTTTCCCACGCAATGTTAATCAGCGTGGGGTTAATCGGTCCTAAGGTGAGACCAATTGGTGTAACCGATGGATTACAGTTTAAAATTACTGTATTAAACTATTCTGACAAAGACTTCAAGGGTGGACGGAATGGGAAAAATCTTTCCCGCACCATTATGGCGCGGGACTAAGCAACAAGCTAGTGGAGGTAGGAAAACCCGCTTCCATAACTTAAGTAAAAATGCAAGTTGTTAAGGCGTAAGAAGATATTTTTCTGTTTTCAAGAAAAGACTCGTGAAGGAGAATAATTTAACCGTACCATAAACCGACACAGGTGGGCGAGTTGAGTATACAAAGGCGATCGGGAGAACTATCCTTAAGGAACTCGGCAACAAAAGCTGGACGTAACTTATTGGAGATGTCCTACCCCGCAGCAATGCGGGGTCGCAGCAAATGACGCTAAGCGACTGTTTAACAAAAACACAGGTCCCTGCTAATTCGAAAGAAGATGTATAGGGGCTGACACCTGCCCAGTGCCAGTAATTTACCATCTCAAGTGACTCTGATCCGTAAGGAGAAGACGAGCCTGGGGTCTAAGATCTGGTGAACGGCAGCAGTAACTATAACTGTTCTATGGTAAACGACTTCGTTGCCTTAGAAAAATTGTGTTTTTGTAATTCTGCTATATGCTGGAAAATCTGATGAATCTTGAGCTAGTTAAGGTCTTGACTTTGGGTTAATTTCGGTACATACTGGAATTAATGCCAAATAATTTAACTGATAATGCTTCAAGTGCAGACAATCAGCAGGAAAGGCTTAGGATCTCAAGTTGGTCTGTAAAGCAGTGGAGATGAAATTAAAAAATCTTCATTTGTCAGCAGATGGTTTGCAACTTTTTAGAGATCTTAAGAGTCCTCAGAGACTATACGCAGAAATCCGATAGTAAATCGGATATGATATAGTCCGATCTTGTAAGCGATTACAAGGATCTAGATTTACAAGGATCTAGTAATAACCTATAGTGAGCGAAGTTCCTTGTCTGGTGAGTTCAGACCCGCACGAAAGGTTGAACGACTTAGCGACTGTCTTGAGGATAGACCCGGCGAAATTGCAATGGCTGTGAAGATGCGGCCTTCCCATACTTGGACAAAAAGACCCCGTGGAGCTTTACTGTAGCTTGGTCCTGATTTGAAAGTTTAATTGTGTAGTGTAGGAGGGAGCTTAGGCAACAATGAAACACCTCTCTTTTGAGTTTTCAAATCTCACGTTATCCCTTAGAAAAACAGGGAGACGGACAAGGTCTGGCGGGCAGTTTGACTGGGGCGGTCCCCTCCAAAAGAGTAACGGAGGGGTACTAAGGTACACTTAGCGCGTAAGGAAATCGCGTTATTTAAGCGTAAAGGTATATAGTGTGCTTAACTGCAAGGGAAACAACCCGAGCAGATGCGAAAGCAGGTCTTAGTGATCCTCTGGTGGCTTGTGGAAGCGCCAGAGCTTAACGGATAAAAGTTACCCCGGGGATAACAGGCTAGTCTTGCCCTACAGTCCACAAGGACGGCAAGGTTCGGCACCTCAACACATCGGGGTGTGGTGGAAGTAATTCCATTAGTCTGTTTAATTTAATTTTCAGCTCAAAACGGTGAACTCCTAATTGACATATGGTAAACCTTCGGGTTATGCTAAAGTTAATGGACAATACCGTGGGAAGTCTGACAGAAGAACAAAAGTCCATTCTTATTGGTACTCTCTTAGGAGATGGAACAATGAGAATTAAAAAGAATGCTCATTTAGAAATAAATCACTGCTATGCACAAAGAATGTTAGTAGACTGGATGTTTTCTAAATTTAGTAGTTTGGTATCTACTCCTCCTAAATGGAGGAAAGGGAACGGTAAAAGAGAAGCTTATAGATTTGCAACTCAAAAATTACCGGTATTTACTCCTTTCTATAATCAGTTTTATAAGAATGGGAAAAAAATTATACCAAATGATCTAAAATTGAATTCTTTAAGCTTGGCTGTTTGGTTTATGGATGATGGGTCAAAAACCTATTCATCTGTCTATTTAAACACCCAGCAATTTAATTTGGATGAGCAAATACAACTAATTGGTATTTTAAAGAATCAATTCGGTATAGAAGCTAGTCTTAATAAAGATAAAATTTATTACCGCATTAGAGTTCGAAGCCAAAGTATCAAAAAATTTATCAAGTTAGTTGAACCATTTGTACTAAAAGAATTTAGATACAAAATTCCTTCTGTTATGACCCTGTAACGACTTATAAGTAAGGTACCAGATAATCTGGAATTAAACTTACTTTATACGGCTGACTCCTGTCGGAGATAGGATGAAGGTATAGTCTAAGCTTACAAGGAATTGTAAGAATACTATTGGGTTATACCCTATAGTAACTACGATGTCGGCTCATCACATCCTCCTGCTGAAGTAGGTGGGAAGGGTCTGGCTGTTCGCCAGTTAAAGTGGTACGCGAGCTGGGTTCAGAGCGTCGTAAGACAGCTCGGACTCTATCCAGTATGGGCGTTTTGATACTTGAGGGGAGTGAGGCCTAGTACGAGAGGACCGGCCTGAGGAAACCTCTAGTGTGCCTGTTGTCGTAAAACGGCAGCGCAGGGTAGCTACGTTTCTATTTGATAAGCGCTGAAAGCATCTAAGCACGAAGCAAACCCCAAGATGAGGTATCTTTAAGATCCGTCGTAGACTACGACGTTGATAGGCTGGCAGTGTAAGCGCTGTAAAGTGTTTAGCTTACCAGTACTAATGATCATAGTTGAGATTTTTTGGCAGCCTTTTCAATACGTATTCACATTTCAAGGCGCAAAGCGCAAATAAATTTATCCCTTGATACTTTATATAAAATCCTATATACTTTAAGCCTCGGTGGTTTGAGCGAGGTGGTCCGACCTGATCCCATTCCGAACTCAGTCGTCAAACATCTCAGCGGGGACGATAATCTATCCGCAAGGGTATGTGAAAATACCTCACTGCCGGGATAAAAGAAAGACAGGTGATTATGTTTGGCAAAACAACAAAATATCTCTTCTAACTCCATAATGGAGAAGCTGTTAGCTTCTCAAAATCAAAGAATTATCCGTCTTTCACGCGGCCAGAAAATTGAAGGAGAAATAGTTTCCATTACAGATAAAGAAATTACGCTTGATTTAGACACTAAGGCAGAAGGTGTTCTGCAAAGAAAAGAAGCGCAAGATCAAAGTTTAAAAGTGGGTGATAAACTCAAAGCGTATGTTTATCAGACAGAAAATGAATCCGGCCAAGTAGTTCTATCTGCCTCCCAACAAACAAGATCAACAACAATTACCAATGGCAGCAGAGGGGGTAGAGGGTTGGCTTGGGACAAATTTATCAGAGCACAAACTCTTAAAAGCAGATTGCAAGGACAGGTTTTAGAGCTCAATAAAGGCGGATTGATAGTTGAGGTAGAAGGAGTAAGAGGCTTTTTGCCTAACTCACAGGTTGGTTTTGACTTACTAAGTAAATCAGGCGGAGGTATGGAGAGTTTGATAGGTCAAATTTTAAACTTAGGAGTTGTGGAAGTAGACCGTAATAATAATAAATTAATTTTTACTCAAAGGGGACAGGTTACTGATGAAGTTAAAAATAAACTAAAGGAATTTAAAAGCAACCAAAGATCCGGCGGCAAAATCGTAGCTGTTTTACCTTTCGGATTAATTGTTTCGGTCAAAGACCGATCGTCCTCTGGACGAGATGAGATGGGTGTAGAAGGATTAGTCTTTATCTCAGATGTGTCTTGGGAAAAAGTTGAAGATTTATCCAAAGATTTCAAAGTTGGTCAGGAGATAGAGGTTGTGATTTCAGGGATTGATGAAGAATTAGGCCGGCTGAATTTATCCATTAAACAATTATCAGAAGATCCTTTTGCCAAGCTGGCAGAAAAATACCCGGCTGATGAAGTGGTTAAAGGAGAGATTATCTCGGTATCTGGTTTAGGGGTAATAGTAAAGTTAGAAGATGGGATTGAAGGTTTATTACCGGCACCCAAGATGGATGTGAATACTACTTATGAAGTGAGTAAAAGTATTACTCTTTTAGTGGATAATGTCGATACTGCAAGAAGAAAAATTAATTTAGCTCCGTTTGTTACTTCTACTGCAGGATTAATATACAAGTAGCTTAAAACGCAAACGCATCAACAATCCACCAGTCAAACTCGCCCGAGACGACAGTTCTCACCTGGAGTATAATGTCACTATGTCAAGACTGATTACTCAATATGTCTGCCAGCAGTGCGGTTTCCGCTCTGCCCAATACCTGGGGAAGTGCCCTGAGTGTGAGAGCTGGAATTCTTTTGTAGAAACTATAGAAAAGCGTAAAGGGGAAAGCCTGCCTGCCGGCAGGCAGGGGGAAAAAGCAGAGGTTATAGATTTATCGAAGATTCAACAGACAGATTACGAAAGATTAGACACAGGTTTTGAAGAGTTTAACCGCTGCTTAGGAGGAGGAATTGTAGCCGGCTCATTAATTTTAGTTTCAGGGGATCCCGGAATCGGAAAATCAACCTTGCTTACTCAACTGGCATTAAATGACGGAGGCGGTGCACTTTATGTTGCAGGGGAAGAGTCTGCCCGGCAGATCAAAATCAGAGCGGATAGAATTCAACCTGGAGCTAACCTATCTGTTTTAAATGAGATAGATGTAGATAATATCATTGAGAAAATTCAGGAGATGTTTTCACAAAATAAACTGGTGATAATTGACTCAATACAAACTCTGGAAACTACAGATTTAGAATCGATTGCCGGTTCTGTCGGCCAGGTCAGGGAATGTGCCCACAGATTGCAAAGAATAGCTAAAGCTTTGCATATCCCTATTTTCCTGGTGGGTCACGTCACCAAAGAAG
>MFCX01000018.1:5410-13349 GCA_001777055.1 Candidatus Daviesbacteria bacterium RIFCSPHIGHO2_02_FULL_39_12
TCCTGCGTTCCACCAAAAACAGGTTCGGCCCGACAGATGAGGTAGGGGTATTCGAGATGGAAGAAAAAGGCATGATTGAGGTTAAAAATCCTTCCAAGTTATTTTTAGAGCAAAAAGTAGAGGCGCCCGGTTCGGCGGTAGTTTCCACCTTAACCGGTTTACGCCCGCTTTTAGTAGAAATTCAGGCTTTAGTTACCAAGACTAATCTGCCTGTGCCCCGAAGGACAGGATCCGGAGTGGATAATAATAAGTTGCAGCTTCTGGCGGCAGTTTTACAAAAGAGAATGGGCTTGCCTTTATTTGACCAGGATGTTTTTGTTAATGTCACCGGAGGGCTTAAAATATCCGAGCCTGCAGCAGATTTAGGTATATGTATGGCTATTATATCTTCTTTTAAAGATCAATCAATAGTTTCTAAAACCGTTTTGATAGGAGAAGTGGGATTGCTGGGGGAGCTTAGAAATGTCAGAGAGATAGGCAAAAGGTCTGCCGAGGCCAAAAAATTGGGTTATTCCAATATTGTGTCTTCTGAGAATGCCAAAAACCTCTCCCAGGCAGTTAAGTTATGCTTAACCACCGGCCGGTAACTTGACATTGCATCTGACGCCCATTTCAAACTGGTTTCTATACATCTGGGCGGGAGCTTACAGAAATTCTACGATTTAATGATTGAAGCAGAAGACCGAACGCTTGATATATACCTCCAAATGGGTAAGTATTGACAACTATTTTGTCACTTGACTCCCAGAAAAACGGTACTTATAATGTAGTTATGATTAAGAGAAAAATACTGCCCGGCCTCGAAGAACACCTTTCCTCAGATCAAATGACAATTATCACCGGCCCAAGACAAGTTGGGAAAACCTATTTAATGAGGTTTATGCGGGAGAAGCTTGAGGAAGAAGGCGAGAAAACTATCTGGTTAAATTTAGATAATGATGAAGACGCAACCAGGTTTACTTCTCAGGCAGCTTTGGTTTCGTATATTGAACTCCAGGCAGGCAAGGTTAGGGCATTTGTCTTTATTGATGAAATACAACGCAAAGAAAATGCCGGACTTTTCTTAAAAGGCATTTTTGATATGAAGACTCCATATAAATTTATTATTTCCGGCTCAGGAAGTCTGGAGTTAAAGGCAAAAATTCCGGAGTCAATGGCAGGCAGAAAGCAAATATTTGTGGTTGACCCAATCAGTTTTGAGGAATTTGTTAATTTTAAAACAAGTTACAAATATGAAGATAAACTAAAAGATTTTTTTGAGCTGGAGAAGGAAAGAGGAGAACGGTTGCTGTCTGAGTATATGGTATTTGGGGGTTATCCAAGAGTAGTTTTAGCAGAGACAACTTCTTTAAAACAAGGAGAGATGCAGGAGATTTACAAAAGCTTTATAGATAGAGATATCCGTGATCTTCTTCATCTTGAGAAAACTGAAAGCTTAACAAACTTGTTAAAAATCATTGCTTCACAAATCGGCAGCCTTGTTAATATGACAGAGCTGGCATCAACGGTTGATATAGATGAAAAAACCAGTAAACGTTACCTTTGGTACCTGGAACAAACATTTGTGCTAAAAAGGATGACGCCGTACTACCGCAATACCAGAAAAGAGATTACTAAAGCGCCGGTCTATTATTTTATAGACAATGGGCTCCGTAACTGGCTTTTAGGACTTTTTGGTTTAGCGCAAATTCCAGTTTCTGTAAGCGGGCATCTTTTTGAAAACATCATTTTTAATACGCTTAGGCCCCAATTTAACCTGACTCCAATCCAAATACATTTTTGGCGAACGCGTGACAGGGCGGAAGTAGATTTTGTCTTAGAGGCAGGACTCGAAGTTGTGCCAATTGAAGCAAAGCATACCAAAATGCGTAAACCGGAGGTCACAAGATCTTTTAGGAGCTTTTTACTAAAATATAAGCCAAAGAAAGGGTATATGGTGCATTTAGGAGAAAGGTTTGAGATAGAAGTTGACAGTACAAAAGTTGCCATACTGCCATTTTTTGATCTTATCACCGGTAAATTTGACATTTGGGTTTAAACCTGTCTTAATGAATATAAGACGGCTTATAAATGCTCAAATAACAAGTTTGATTTGCTCCTTTGACTCTATAATCTTTTCTGCTAAAATTATCTTAGGCAAAGGGTTATTCTTTTTTTATTCCCTTGCCGGAAGGATTCATCCTGTGCGTTTAAGACAAACTTTCCGCCTGATTTGGGCATTGATTTTTGCTACCTTTGCAGCTATATTTTCTCAACTGATCCCTCCAATTTTTGGGGAACAATCCTTTATCATCAGAACACTGCTTACTTTAGCTGCAGCCGGGATTGGATATGTAGTTTTCCCTAATGCGGCCCGCTGGGTCCGGGTTATTACCATGACCACTTTTAATTTTGTGGTTCATAGAGTTTCTGCAGAAGTTTCCAGCCAGCTAGCTAAGTTTACACGTTCCAATGCGTCCTTTCCTCACTCAACCGGCCAGGTAGGGGCTGTCAGCTTAACCCGTCCTTTAATTTTAGATACCTCGGCTGTTATTGACGGAAGAGTGTTAGATGTTACTAAAACAGGTTTTATTAATGGTTTAGTGTTAATACCTCAATTTGTTTTGATTGAACTGCAGCAAGTGGCAGACTCATCTGATGATTTAAAAAGGCAAAGAGGCAGAAGGGGATTTGAGGTTGTGGAAGAGTTAAAAAAGAATAAAATAATCAGGCTTGAAATTTGGGATAAAGATTCGGGCGGTAAAACAGTTGACGAGAAACTAATAAATCTGGCCAAAGCCTTGCATGGCAAAATCCTGACCACGGATTTTAACCTGAATAGGCTGGCTACCCTTTCCAATATACCGATATTAAATATTAATGATTTGGCTAATGCTGTTAAAACCGTTGCCCTGCCGGGCGAAAGCCTGCAGATAAAAATTGTCCACTTAGGTAAAGATAAATCCCAAGGAGTGGGATATCTGGCTGACGGCGCTATGGTAGTGGTAGCGGATTGCGCGGAAAAAATCGGCCAAACGATTAAGACAGAGGTGACCAAAAACATCCAAAATCCAGCCGGAAGGATGATCTTTGCTAAAAAAGAAGTTTAAATCTTACCTACTTCTTACCTTAATAACAGGTTATGCTTGTGTTAAGTGAACAAGAGCCTAAAAATCTTTCCAGAAGCTTATGCGCAGCAGGTTGAAAGACCGTGGTCAGGCAATAGCGCAAACTGGTGGCCAAACCTGATAAATGGATGTCCAAACATTCGATAGTTTCTGCCAAAATTCCCTTGAAACAAGCTGCTTAAAAGTTTTCCACATATTCTAAATTTTTGTTAATATCCAAAAGTATATAGTTAGATTAGATTGTTGTAATAACCTTATTAGGATACTATATCCCTTTTTGTTAACTACGGGATATATAAAAAAAAGTTTAAAAAATCCTATGGGACTTAAAATACTTGACAAATAGTATTTTGTTGTGGTAATGTAGTTTTTGTATGTTTGCTCAGAAAATAGTAGCCAATTTCAGTAGGAAAAAGACAAGAACAGGCAGGATTGATGTAGTGGCGGAGCAAGTGAGGAAAATATTAAAAGATTCTGATCAGAAATTAATATTGATGGTTCGCAGTTAAAAGAATTCCTTGGAGGCAGACGGACCAAGGAATTCTTTTTTCATTTTAAGGGGTTTTGAGTTGGGAATTAGTCTAGGGCAGGGACTAGTTCCCAATTTGAAACCCCTTTTTAGTCATAAAAAAGAGCATTACTACCGCAGACGGACTCGAATAGCAATGCCCTTTTATTAATTTCGAAAACAACCTCAAGAGCAGATAGAAGTTGCTTTCTCTTTTACATTAGATCAAAGTCCCAAGTCTTGTCAAGACCCAATTTAGCTTCAATTTTTAAAAATTGGGGACAATCTTTCCTCATTCCATAACTGTACGGGCAGGGGCAGTTGCAGCGTGGGAGGAAAGACGGTTTAAGAGTTGACAAGTATCCAGCCCCATAGTATAATTCTCCCGACATGTTTAAGAAATTTTCCAAATATTTGTTAATTGGGGTGTCTGCTTTGGCGCTATTTGCCGCAGCCCAGCAAGGTTTATTTAATAAAAATAATGAGTTTGTTTTAGCTGATGATCCTCCAATTGCTGAAGGACCCGGGTGTGATGGTAATGTGAGTGTATGGGGGTTATGGCAAGGCGAAAAACTTATAGAAGTTAAGGAGCGTGTTGGTGTTATACCTGGTCAATGTAACCAACCCCAAAGAGTGGATCTTTGTCAGATGGCTGCTGATGGTAGCGGTACGCCGGTGGAAACTTGCCAGGATGCTTTCGGTAATACAGGACACAGATATTGCGTCTGGAGACCGGAAGGAAACATTATCGGTGGCTGTAGCATTGAAGTATGCAGATTCGGCGGCGCCCCCCCCAATAATTGTAATTCTGAACCTGCACAAGCTGCACCGGCTCAACAGGCAGCACAACAGCAACAAACACAGCAAGCAGCTCAGGTTGACTGCAGTACCTGCGGCAATAATAATCAGGCTGCCTGTACAGGAGCCTGCCGCAGCAGCATAGGTAATTGTCATGATGGATTTTTTATACAGTCTGATGGATTTTGTAGAGCTCCTCAACAACAGCAAGTTAATGAATGCCCAAGATCCGATTTTGAGAATGGGCATCCACAAAGATGTGTGAATGGAAGATTTGTCCAATGTTTCTGTGATTCTCAAGGTTGTACTTGGCAACATGATAATGGCACTTGCGGCGGGACAACTCCTCCTGCTCCGCCACAGCCTCCTGCGCCAATTTGCAGATCAATTACTTGTCCGGCAGCCCCTGCCGGCTGCGCTTTTAGCGGTCAAATCAAAAACACTTGTAATTCGGCTGTCACTTTAACCTGCGGCGCTCTAACCTGTAATCCGGCCCCGCCTGCCGGCGGGATAACCAGCACCAACAACAATTGCACAGGTAACAACAGCTGCAGCGGAGGAGGGGCTACGGTGACCATTACTAATCCGGCGCCTCAGGCGGTTTTAGCAGCAGTTCCTGCTGCAGCTTCCGTACCGGTGACTTTTGCCAATGTCGGAATAGGAACCAGCGCAGTTGCTGTGACAGCGCTGCCTAAAACAGGCCTGCCTGTTTTAGTCTGGTCAGCCCTGGCCTTTATTCCGGCCGGTTTTAAGATAAGAGGGTTTTCCAAGCTCAGAAGAGTTTTGGAAAATAAAGCCAGCTTTATTTGGGAGGAAAGACAATTTAAGGGTTGACATCTGTAAGAGAATGTGATTTACTAACTCATGTTACGCAGTGTCATTCCCGCGGAGGCGGGAATCCATGTTTTTTATTTGTATAGATTCCCATCCTCGATCGGAGTCGAGGATAAGCTTTCATGGGAATGACAGGAGTGATTGCGTAACATGAGTAACGTAAGCCTCTAGTAAGAGTTTCCACAATCATACTAACTATGCCTCGAGTAACAAAATCATTTAAACCAAATAAAATATCTGCTGAAGAGTCGTCAGCAGAGGAAGTTGTGGGACAAAATCCTGCTTCTGCCATTCCGGGCGCCCGCAATGACGAGAGAAGTTATGGATATAGGCGCTATGGGAATAGCGGTTATTCTAACGGCGGACGCGACTATTCCGACTCGCCTCGCTATCGCTCCGGCGAAACGGGCCGTGACCGGGATGTTCCAACTGAAGAAGTTTCCGGAATATTAGAAATAATGACGGAGGGGCATGGATTTTTGCGGCCTAAATATATACCTTCTGATGCAGATATATATATTTCTGCCAGCCAAATCAGAAGGTTTTGGCTTAGGCCCGGGGATTTGGTGGAAGGCGCTGCCAGGCCTCCAAAAGAAACCGAAAGGTATTTTGGTTTGCTTCAGGTCAATAAAGTTAACGGACAAGCGGCTGAAAAGCTCGTGTCTGCTGACGGACGACCTATTAAAAGAGTCAAATTTGAAGATTTAACGGCAATTTATCCCAATAAACACTTAAAATTAGAAACCGGTAAAGCTCCGCTTTCTCAACGGGTGATAGATCTGGTTGCGCCGATTGGTTTTGGACAGAGAGGCTTAATAGTTTCTCCTCCCAAGGCCGGTAAAACAACCATCTTAAAAGATATAGCCGCAGGCATTGCCAAAAATCATCCTGATGTAGTGTTGATGGCAGTGTTGGTTGGAGAAAGACCGGAAGAAGTAACTGACATTTCCCGTTCTATAAAAGGTGATGTAATTGCTTCTAATTTTGACGAGCCGGCAGAAGAGCAGACTGCAGCTGCTGAAATCGCCTTAGAGCGGGCGAAAAGGCTGGTTGAGTCCGGTAAGGATGTTGTGATACTGCTTGATTCGGTTACCCGCTTAGGCAGGGCCTACAACTTGTCTGTGCCCCCATCCGGAAGAACCTTGTCGGGTGGATTTGACCCGGTGGCGCTATATCCTCCTAAGCACTTTTTTGGGGCAGCCAGAAATTGCGAGGAAGGCGGATCCTTAACCATTATCGGCACAGCCCTGGTGGATACCGGTTCCAGGATGGATGATCTGATTTATGAAGAGTTTAAAGGCACCGGTAACATGGAGCTTCATTTGGATAGACAGTTGGCAGAAAGAAGGACCTTTCCTGCAATTGACATTGAAGGTTCCGGCACCAGGCAAGAACAATTATTGTTTACTGAGGAAATTTATAGGCAAATAGTGATTATGAGAAGGATGATCGGGATTTTAGGAGAGCAGGAAAGAACCGAAATTTTCCTGGAAAGATTATCCAAAGCAGAAAACAATGAAGAGTTTTTGAAGACCTTAAAAGACATTAAATAGAGTCTAGTCTAGTCACTATTTGCTTCTATCTGTTAGAATATTCCAGTGAATTCCCTCGTTGATGACTTTAAAGCTCTTCTTTCCGCTTTAGTTTGGTATTCCAAACGCAAAATTGTTTATTTATCTTACCAATTTGAAACCTTTAAAAACTTTATAGTAGAAGTGCTAATGCAAGGGAGAGGAGTGCACCAAAAACACTTTTGGCACGGATCTATTATCGTACTGGCAATTATTGGTGTTTTTTCCTCCGGAGTATTAGGCGGGCAAAGCTTAATCTCGGCTACATATCCTGGGATTGGCGGCCCGGATCCCCGTTTTGCTTTGGCCTTTGAGCCTTTCCCAAACGGTCCAACCCTACGTGAATTTCAGGATCCTCACACAGACATTTCCCAAAAGCCAAGATCAGAAATTATCGAACGTAAAGTCAAAGACGGCGATACTTTGTCCGGTATCGCCAAGGAGTATGGAATTTCAGTAGAGACTATCAGATGGGCCAATAATTTAGCCAGCGACAGTATTAAACCCGGGCAAATGCTCAAGATTTTGCCTGTCACCGGTGTAGCTTACGCTGTAAAATCAGGAGATACTTTGGAATCTGTGGCCAAGAAATTTTCCGCCAATGCCCAGGCTATTTTGGATTTTCCCTTTAATGATGTGCCGGATGATTTTAGTTTAAAAGTAGGACAACTTTTAATAGTGCCTGACGGCAGTCCGCCTGAGGCAGCGGCTCCGAAGGCTAAACGCCAGCCGCAATATTTAGCCCAAGGACCGGCTTCCCCTGCCTTCCAGGCTCCATTTGGCGCCCAATTTATCTGGCCTACTTCAGGTCAGCTTACCCAATACTTTTCCTGGTATCATCCGGGCATTGATATAGCTAACCGTTCTGCTCCCGGGATTGCGGCTGCGGACGGAGGAACGGTGGTGGCGGCGGGTTGGCCTGACGGCTGGGGTTATGGCAACAGGGTAGCGATTGATCATGATAATGGTTATAGGTCCCTTTACGCTCACCTGTCTAATATTTATGTCTCAGTCGGGGATACCGTATCCAGGGGTCAATTAATCGGTCAGATGGGATCAACAGGCAGATCTACCGGCGCCCATCTGCATTTGGAAATATACTTTAAAGGCGTGGCCTTAAA
>MFCX01000019.1 GCA_001777055.1 Candidatus Daviesbacteria bacterium RIFCSPHIGHO2_02_FULL_39_12
CGTTTGATAATTTTAGATAATTCATCCGGAGTATAGAAAGATAATCTGTGAATTACACCAAAACGGTTTCTTAAAGGTGAAGAAACCATGCCAATCCTGGTGGTCGCTCCGATAATAGTAATCTGGGGTAGTTCCAACCTTAAAGTTCTGGCTGATGGACCTTTACCAATCACCATATCCAGGGCAAAATCTTCCATCGCAGGATAAAGAGTTTCTTCCACTACTTTACTTAATCTGTGGATCTCATCAATAAATAATATATCATGGGGTTCCAGGCTGGTTAAAATTGCAGCCAAATCCCCAGCCCTTTCAATGGCTGGACCTGAGGTAACTCTGATATTACCACCCATCTTTTTAGCTATTAAATGAGCCAATGTTGTTTTGCCCAGTCCAGGAGGACCATAAAGCAAAGTATGTTCCATTGCCTCAGTTCTTTTTTTAGCAGCAATAATAGCAATATGAAGTGACTCTTTAATTTTCTCCTGTCCAATAAACTCCTCCCAGTCGCTGGCTCTAAGGGAGATAAATAATTTCTCTTCTTCAACAGTTTCTGCTTCTTCAGGTACTTTTAGATCAGGTTTAGTGTCGCTCATACTTTTTAGCCTTGCCCAAATTGCGTAAAGCATAACTTATCTTTTGTTCAAGTGTTTCCTCAGATGTTGGTACAGCTTGCATTGCCTGCATTGCTTCCTGTCTGGTATATCCAAGGTTACGTAAGGCTTCAATAGCCTGAGTACTTTCTTCATTCTCAGAAGCTAGATCCAACTCTTTTAATCCGCCTAGCTTATTTTTAAGCTCAATGATAATCTTTTGGGCATTCTTGTGCCCTAATCTTGGGACAGTGGTAAAAAAGTCAGTACTGGCATCTTTAATGGCTTGCTCAACTTTCCCTACTCCTTTATCAATCACCAACAGAGCAGTTTTAGGACCAATTCCGGAAACAGTTAAAGTAAGCTTAAAAAGTTCTAACTCATCAGGCGTGAGAAATCCATATAAATCAAGAGCGTCTTCCCTGACATGGGTATAGATAAATAATTCTGTTTGTGCAGATGTTTTAAGCAGACTTAAATAACTTGGAGGGATTGTAACTAAATATCCCACACCATTTGTTAGTAGAATAATCTGCCCTGCAAGTTTTGAATGTATAGCGCCGGATAAAAAACCAATCATTTCATTATTTTAATTTATACTGAGATACTTTACGTATTTTATACGAGAAAGCATGAGTTATGGCAATAGCTAAAGCATCTGCTGCATCATCCTGAGTCACCTTCTTGGACAAATGCAGAATTGATCCTACCATACTCTGGATTTGATTCTTATCAGCTCTGCCATAACCTGTTAAAGCTTGTTTTACCTGAAGGGGAGTATATGAAGCAGTAAGAAGATTTGACTTTGAAGCCGCCAAAAGTATGACTCCTCTGGCTTGCCCCACAGTTAAGGCTGTTTTGGAATTAGCAGCAAAATATAACTGTTCAATAGCTAATACCTCTGGGTTGAATTTCTCAATAAGCTGAGTGATAAAATCATAAATCTTGGTTAACCTATCTTCTAAGTTAATCTTAGATGAAGTTTCAAAACAACCATAATCTATTGTTTTCTGTTTACCGAATTCATCTTTAATTACTCCCCATCCTACTTTACCAATGCCAGGATCAATACCTAAGATAACCATAATAATAGATTAATTTTAAAGCGACTTGGGGTCAACTTTAATTATTTTATCATCATCAGGACTGGGTACTCCCCGACCGTCTTTATTACTGGTAGTAATATACAGTAAACTATCAGGCCCTAAAATAACATCACGAATTCTACCAAATTGTCCCTTAAAATGAGTCTTTAAAAAACTGTTTCCCTGATTAAATTCCATTTCATATAATGCTTGTCCTCTTAGTCCGGCAAAGAAAATAGAATATCTATTATCCGGATATTTATAAAAAGCCGTACCACCGGGCGCCCAGGTATCATCCCCACTGTGGGAAACAGGTTGTTCCATCCCAGCTTTTTGCTGATCACCTAAAATCTCCGGCCAACCATAATTTTTCCCTGCCTCTATTTTATTAAATTCATCATGACCTGTACCGAAACTTCCGCCAGAAGGACCATGTTCAGTTTCCCATAAAATGCCGCTATCATCCCAAGTTACTCCTTGAGGATTTCTATGGCCATAAGAATAAACTAGATTATTAAAAGGATTTCCCGGAGCGGGCGCCCCCTCATCAGTTACTCGTAAAATTTTCCCGCCAAGGACATTTATATCTTGAGCCTGAGAGGGATTTTCCGCATCTCCTGTTGTGATATACAGGTAACCATCGGGTCCAAATTTTATCCTACCTCCATTATGATTTACGGAACTAGGAATTTTATCAACAATCACCTTGCTTTGTCGTAAATGAGGAGTAGGATTATCACTGTACTCATAGCGTACGACTTTATTGTAAAGCTTTCCTCCATCGCTATAGGTATAGTAAAGGTAAACAAAAGGTCTTTGGGGGTAACTTGGATGGGCTGCAATTCCTAGCAACCCTCCTTCCCCTGTTTCCTGAATATCATTTAAGGTTAATACCGGAGAGGGTTGTAGTTTACCATTGCTACTGATAAACCTTACCCTCCCTGCTCTTTCTGTAACCAACATGCTTGTATCAGGAAGAAATACTATCGCCCAAGGAGTATCAAAATTCTCTGCAATAACACTCACTTGAGTAGGACTGCTGTCTGGATTTGAGGTGTTCGGAGGAAACACGTATGTTTTACTTCCCCATAAATAAACACCCATCCCTATGGTTAAAATAAGTATTACCACTAAGATAATCAGGCTTCTCATTTTTTTACTTCTCCGGCATCCTTCTGTCAAACTCAGGACACTTGTAATATTTTACCACCAAATGAAACTTTACATGATCGCGTCAGTTCTAATGAAACCGCTTCAATGTCATTCCCGCTCGCTTCGCGAAGCGAGCGGAAGCGGGAATCTATACCAATAATTATTTGTCTCGTGATAAGGATAAATCAGGGAGCTTTGGAGGAACAAATTCAAACTCAAATTTATTCTTTACTTTTATTAATCCAACTATATATTTTCTCACTTGTCAGATAATCTAATGCACCAAGATTGTTTTGATTATTTAAATCAAATACTTTATATTTACCTAAGCTTAAAATTAAATTTTCATTAGCTGGACAATTAATAATGTAATCAAAGCTATTGGTATCCCTTTCTATAGAATACTCGCAAATTCCAATCTTATCTCCTTCCGAACTAATCTTCTTTTCTTTCAACCAAAGATAATATAAAGGCAAGCTCACCCCATAAGACCCTCTATAACTGTATACTTGTTTATCTCCTTTTTTTATTTTCTCTATCTCCTGTTTTAGAGCAAATATTGAAGGTGTTTGGCTTGAGGTATTTATTATCTTTAAATTAGAATAAGCGCTGAAAGATAAGATACTTAGAAGAAGTAATATTCCCAAAACTTTATTAATAGCCCACATTCTCCATAAAGACCAAGAAACAAGGAAAATAATGAAAGGGTATTGAAGAATAAGATAAACCGGCAACCTTGGTCCCTTATAATATCTCAAGATTACAATGTAGGAGAGAAAAGTTAGAAAAATAACCCAAAAGCTTTTAGAGAATTCTTTACTGCGAAAGGTGAGGGTAAAAGCCAATATAAATAGCCCTACAAAAAAATATCCTGATATGGGTATATTTGTAATTACCTCACCCCAAAGATTTGGCCAAAAGTCCTTTAAATCATTAATCCAGGAATAACTGAGATTAAATTTATTCTGTCCTACTATCAAGTACTCAAAAATACCTTTTATCCAAATTCCATTATTCTTTAAATCAAAATAAATTAACGGACCAAAAGCAATTAGAAAACCTAAAATAATTCCTAAACCGGTTTTTATCTTTTGAGATTTTTTAAAAATTAAAGCTAAAATCAATAGAAGTATTAACCCTAAACCTTGGAGGTGAAAATTAATATTAGCCGCCACCCCAAATCCTAAGATAATAGGATACGCAAGTTTCTCGCTTTTTAGAGATAGGGTCATTGCTAAAAATGATAAAGGCACAAAAAATGCTAAAAGCATTGGATTAAGCATATCCGGGGAATAAAAAATACTAGCTGAAGCGAAAGCAGAAATTAGGCCTAAAACAGTAGCGAAGGACAATCCACCTATATGTTTTCCTATGCAAAAAAAGATAATAACTGAAAATAAAGATAGTAGAGTAAACCCAATCCAAGGACCATTTATAAATGGTAAAACGACAATAAAAACAATTATTATCCAATAGTAGAGTGGTCCAAAAGAAAAATCTCCGGCAGATGAAGGCGGACCTAAAAGTGGTAGTTGCCGTATTTCTATTGCATATAATCCAATCACCGCATCTCTTGCTTGATCTTGATGGAGAGTCCATCTATTTTCATAGTTATAAAATCTCCAAAAAGAGGCAAACAAAACAATAACTAACAATAAAGCTATTTCTTTCTTAGGAAGATTCACCTAAGTATATTCTAACAGAGTACGCCTTCGAGGTGGATTAGGCAGGCACCCGAAAGAAGCGAGTAAAATTTTAGGACTTTCTATGGTTTGGTACATTAAAAAAACCCAGAGATAGAAGGAGATGGGGGGGGGTAGCAGAAGGCAGTGGCAAGATTACTTTAATTAACTCACCTTACGCAGTGTCATTCCCGCGGAGGCGGGAATCCATGTTTTTTATTTATATAGATTCCCATCCTCGATCGGAGTTGAGGACAAGCTTTCATGGAAATGACAAGAGTGATTGCGTAGCATGACTTTAATTAATACTAAAGTTGTAATATTAAGTCGTGAAGATTTCTGTCATAGTTCATCCTAATTCTAAAAAAGAGCGTATTGAAAAAGATCTGCTTGATAATCTACATGTTTATGTTCATAAACCTCCTTTAGAAGGAAAAGCTAATAGGGCAACGATTGAAGCCTTAGCAGAATATTTTAAAGTAAGCAAAGCAAATGTAAATTTAATATCCGGCGCTACCTCCAAATACAAAATATTTGAAATAGTTATTTAATCTTGAAGTTTAAAAACTATTCGGTTTTACCGGTGAGAAGCGCATCAATGATATCATGAGGAAGCGCTGCTGCATTTAGAAGCGCTTTTCTGACTATTCCACCTGCCTCACCACCAATTTCATCAGCAGCTCTTAAAGTCCCCAAGACTGCATCTTTAGCAAGTTCTCCTGAATCTGCACCTATATTATGTGCTGCTTTAATTGCTCCATCCACCGCCGACACTGCAACTTCGCCTACATCTTCTCCAACTTCTTTCGCACCTTTAACTACCCCATGAGCTGCTTCCCTCGTAGCGCCCCCAATATCGCCTCCAACTTCCCTGACTCCTTCAATAACCCCACTTACAAGACCTGTAACTGCTTGAGTAGCTGATGCTCCGGTATCTGAAACAGCCTTAACTCCTTCAGAAGCTACTCTACCTGCTGTCTCGACTGATGAAGTCGCAACTTCACCACCTGCCCTTAGGGTATCTACCAAATTATTCTTTATTACATCTCTGGTGGTAGCTACTATATCACCTGCGCCGGAAACTACAGAGGAAAGAGCATTCTTTAAATCATCAGCTAAACTTGCCATTATTATTATACTAACATAACCTAAAAATCCCTGTCAATGACCCTTTTTAGTCCAGTTTCCGAACTTCCACAACATCTTCCAAAGGAATTTCTACTTTTTCATGAGCTTCTCTAACCTTTTGGACTGAATCCGCTTAGGCCTTGGGCTTTTCTTTCGTGAGAAGGGACAATTTGTGCAAAATCTGAAACAAGAAGGTCAAGAAAGTAAAAAATTATCTAAATGCCCGGATTCTCTGATTTTGCAAACTCCGGTTGATCTTAATAAAGTAACCTCTATACTTTATCCTGGCCAAGTGCGTGGCGGTGATTTCAAGCCTCACGGAGGATTCCGTTTTGATAATTCAAAAGTGGATGAGATAGAAGTCAGAGCCCCGGTGGATGCGCAGTTAGAAGATGCAAGCCGATACATTGAGCAAGGTGAAGTTCAGTACATGTTTGATTTTCAAACTTCATGCGGAATCAGATACCGTTTTGATTACTTGCTGGTACTTGCCCCTAAGTTTACTGGAGCAGCAGGGAATCTACCCAATCCAAAAGAACATGATTCGCGAACCACCCGGGTTAACCCGCCGATAAGTATAAAAAAGGGCGAAGTGATTGCAACTGCTGTCGGGCTGAAAAACAGCAATAATGTATTTGTAGATTTTGGTGTTTATGATATGAGGGGTAAGTTTTTCCAAAGCCCAAGGCAAAATGCCATCTGCTGGTTTGATCTATTGCCACCGCAAGATTCAGCCAAGGTAAAATCTCTCCCTCCGGCAGATTCTGTAAGCGGTTCCCAAAGCACCCTCTGCAAACTTTAAATCCTACATAAAGTTAAGACTTCTTTTTAGCTAAAGGTGACTTAAGAACAACAAATGTTCCATCTTCCAAAAACCCCAAACCAAAATATCCCGCAAGGTTTAAATTATTCTACAGTTACTTCACCTGTTAGCTGAGGGTTTAAATGGTCGTGATATTTATAAGTACCGGTTGTGGGGAATGTTAATGACTTACTTTCACCGGTTTTAATTAAACCTACAGTATTTAAGGGTTGGTAACCCGTATGGATCGGGTGAGGACCGGAATTAACCTGATGATCATTGCTATCAGAATTAACCCAAGTCACGCTGTCTTCGGCTTTGATGGTAATTTCAGCCGGAGAAAATCCGCCAGCTGTAATAGTAATGATATTCTTTTGGGTCTGATCTGCAGAAGGACTGCTTTCCTGTGGTGAAACAATCGGCGCGGTAGTAGGTTGAGGACTGGAAATTGGTTTGTTCTGCAAAGACTGAATGTAGAAATAACCTGCGCCTAAGATCAAGATTACTGCAACAATGACCCACCATTTAGAAGACATATATTTATAATACTATATTTACTGTATAAATCAAGTAAGAAAAATGAAAGAGATCGGAAAGAAACACTTTTAACCCTTACATGCCTATTCCTTATTTGTAACCAAACTTTTATCCAAATATTTTAAGATATATTTCCATGGCTAGAGTTGAATATTATTTGCAACAAGGAAAATTTGTGCCTTCTGATAGAGAAAAGCTTGAAAGTAACGGTTTTCTGATTTATCGATCTTTAGGCAGAACACATCAGAATTTCCAAACAGGCGGACTGCAGTTTGATATTGCTCCTGACTTGGAAGCTGAACTGTTAGTTAGAACCGAAGAAAAGCCAGCACACAAAAATCAGCTGGCTAACAGATTATGAAGAAGTCATCCAACAACACCTAAGGACAAGGGGAGAAAATTTGCTCCAGAAAGACAATTTTCTTTATCTAAGCGCCAGAACCAGAACCAGAGTATTCCCGGATAGAGTCGGTCCCCAAAGCTATGTGCCTATTATCGGCCCGTACACAGAAGCCGGGCTGAGAGTAGACATTTTAGGCCGGGATGAACCGGATCGCCAGGTTGGAACCTGGGTATTGCTTTATCCCTCCAGAATCCCTCTTATCTGATCAATTTTAGCTGCAACTTTTTTACTGTGTCGCAACACATCAGCCAGAGGAATATTTAGTTCCGTAGTAAATTCTCCTAGTGTAGTGTTTCCATCATCCCTTTACAGCGGTTAACTTTCTTAATAATCTCATCAGCACTTTTTGTCCAGACAAATGGTTTGGGATTAGT
>MFCX01000020.1 GCA_001777055.1 Candidatus Daviesbacteria bacterium RIFCSPHIGHO2_02_FULL_39_12
AAAAGCAGCATGACCAGGAGTGCCTATCAAATTACTCACGATAATAAATTAATTACTTTCATAGACACTCCTGGTCATGCTGCTTTTGAGAAAATGCGTTCCCGTGGAGCCAGAGTTGCTGATATAGCTGTATTGGTTGTAGCAGTCGATGATGGGATTATGCCACAAACAGTTGAGGCTATAAATCATATTCAAGGTGCTAAAGTACCGATGATTGTAGCGATTAACAAGATTGACTTGCCTGGTGTTAATGTTAAGGTCCAAATGGAGAAAATTAAAAAGCAGTTATCTGATAAAGGAATATTAATAGAAGAATATGGCGGGGATGTGCCAATTGTGCAGCTTTCTGCTAAAACCGGAGAAGGTGTCGATAAACTTTTAGAAATCATTCAGTTAGTTTCAGAGCTGCACGAGCTAAAAGCGAATCCTAATATTGAGCCTGTAGGAGTAGTAATTGAATCTACATTGGATAAATTTAAAGGTCCAATTGCCACTATTTTAGTCAGAAATGGCACCCTTAAAAAGGGTGATCAAATAGCCTTGGCTGGAGTAAAAAGCAAAGTCAGAGGATTGTTTGATTATAACGGCCGACCTATAAATGAGGCCGGACCGTCTGTTCCGGTAGAAGTGTTAGGATTGGAACAAGTTCCGCCGGTAGGAGCGGTTTTGGGTGAGGAGCCGGCAGAAAAAAAGGCAGAAGAAGTCAGATCTTTGGTAGATAGATTAAAACAAGGGGATACAAAAACCCTGAAAGTGATAATTAAGGCAGATAAACAAGGATCTTTAGAAGCAATCCAAGCTTCTTTGGATAAATTTAATATAGAACAAAAAGTAGTAGATTATATTTTTACCGGTATCGGAGATATTGGGGAAGAAAATATTAAATTGGCAGCAACGGTTGGAGCAATTGTAATAGGATTTAATGTTAAGATAGCTTCAACTGCCCAAAAACTTGCAGAAAATGAACATGTTTTAATCAGAACTTATAATATAATTTATGAACTTTTAGAAGAGGTAGAGGAGGTATTAAAAACCTTACTTGAAGTTGGACAACTTGAGGAAGTTTTGGGGAAGGCAGAAATTCTGGCAGAATTTCTGCATGGCAAGCATGAAAAAATTGCCGGATGCAGAATGACAGAAGGTATTATTGCAAAGGGGCAAAAATTAAGAGTTGTCAGAAATGGAAAAATAATGGGGGAAACTAAATTAAAGTCTTTGAAAAAAGTTAAAGAAGAAGTTAATAAAGTAGAAAAAGGAAATGATTGCGGCATGTTATTTGATCCTCCAATAGATTTTGCAATAGGAGATACAGTAGAATCCTTTAGAGTTATATAAGCTAGACCTTGATTTTTATGGGATATTGAGGTAAAATCTGCCTGTTTAAGATGAAATACGATACTCAATTAACAGAACTGAAAAACCTTTTGCCTGCTGCCAAAAATATCCTAATTGCTATCCCGACTAATGCTAGTATTGATAAATTAGCTTCAACTTTAGCTTTATTTTTGACCTTGGAGACTGTAGGGAAACAAGCTAATATAGTTTCCGATGATACAATTAAAGTTGGTCAATCACACCTTTTTGGCGTTGACCATGTTCAAAAAAACATTTCTTCAACTGATGGCGGGAATTTAACCTTAACTTTAGAAGGCGTAGCTGTTTCTGATAATACCGTTCCTGCTTTGGAAAAATTAGATTGGTATGCCGAGAATAACAACTTAAATTTAGTTTTCCATTGTTTACCCGGTCAAACCTTTCAGCCAAGTAGAATTGTACCCCGTTATCAAGGCTCCGGCTTTAATTTGATTTTTGTGATAGGCGCTGTTAATTTAAATGCCTTAGGCAATATTTATACTGCAAATAGCCAGGCTTTTTCCGGAACTCACATTGTTAATATTGATAATCAAGCGGCAAATAGTAGTTTTGGTCAAACTAATGTAATAGATACTAATGCGGTTTCAATTTCTGAGGTAATGGTTTCTGTAATCACTGATCTGGGATTTAATCTGGATGCAGATACAGCTAGCAATCTTTTGGCCGGTATATTTGAGGCCACCGGTAACCTAACAGATCAGAGGGCTACGGCAGACACTTATATGGCTGTTGCTAATTGTTTGCGAATCGGAGGTAAAAAACCAACTGCTCAATCTTTACCCGCTTTTGATTGGAACGCTTTAGCCGGTCAAACTAAATCTCAACCGGCTTCTGAATTTACTGTTCCTCCTGTAGTGCAATCTTCTGCTCAACAGGGTCAGGTTGATGCAGGTGATCATTCTCAACCTTCTCCGGAAGAACGGCCAGCAGGAGAGGGTGTTATTTCAGAAACTGTAGAGCCGGAGTGGTTAACCCCCAAAATCTTCAAAGGTTCTTCTTTGGGATAATACCCATTGACAATATCTGGTATCTTAGTATAAACTCGCGTTGTTGCCTGTCCTCTTAAATGATACTCTTAGGTTTTAAAAAGAAGATTGCAGCTATTTTAATAGCGCTGTTTTTAGTAAACCAACAATTGTTGGTTCCTTTAATTTATGCCCAGGAAGCCACATCCTCAGCTTCCGTCTTCACTACGCCGGAAAGTTCCCCTGGCCCTGAACCAGATCCGTCGCCTTCAGCAGAGGCTACCGGCTCAGCTTCTCAAAGTCCTGCACCTTCTCCTTCCACCCAGGAAATTAAAACCTGGCTAATAACATATAAAGAAACAATGGGACAAAGCTTAAATATTTCAGGATTAACTCCGGCTGAATTTACCAAACAGATTCTTCTGCCTGCCATGAATGAAGCCAGCAAATATCATGGGTATTCTGATTCCAATGCCCAGCCTGCCTTAAGGTATACCTTGGCTGATACGGACATCCATTCTGAAAATAATCCCCGTCCGGCCAGATATGCTGATTTATTCAACAGGTATAATCTATGCAGTTATGCCAAAGCCAATGATATTAAAGCAATCATTCTCTGGGCAGATGGAAGATATAACCGCAGCTTAACTGAAATAATATGGGAATCAGCCATCACCGGCAATAAAGGTTTTTCCACCAATGGTCCTACTTTACCTAGTGTCTGTGATAAAACCATTGTCATTTATGCCCTGGATTACACCAGAGATTTAGCAGAAGCTCTAGAATCTTACGGCCATCATCTGGAAACAGTATTCAGACAATTCAGGCCTGAATACTACAACTGGGCAGACAGAGGTTCTTGCGGGAATGACCATAACCCGCCTAACTCAAGATTTGAATATGACAGATCTAATACTGCCAATTTCCAAAGCGATTGTAAAGATTTTAAACCTGACAGCAGCGGGGTCAGAGAAACCTTAAACTGTAATGCCTGGGGATGTTCCGGAGATGGTTGGTTAAAATGGTGGATGCAGAATATGCCGTCCAGTTGGTGGACATATATTAGAGATGCAGATGCAGTTGTGCCTTCACCTGTGCCCGCAACTACTCCATCACCGAGTCCGTCTTCTTTTCCTTCCCCAACGCCCATCCCAACATCTTTACCAACACCGATACCTACCCCTACCTTAACTCCGTCACCAAGTCCTACTCCTACCTCAACATCATCCCCTTCTCCTTCTCCAACCCCTAGTCCCACTATATGTATTTCCACCACTACTACGCAGCGCATTCCCCCTCAAGATATTACCGGCTGTTCTGCCGCAATCATGCCACGTTTTCTGCCTTCAGTCTTAGGTTCAACTTTCAATAATCTGAGTGTTGGTACAACAAATCCTTATTTTAATCCAGGGGTAAGCTTGGGTAGTGCCAACAATCTGTTCTACGGTTTGACAACAACACCCGGCACAAGGATTGTGGTTACAAATCCAACTACAACACGTCTTCCGCTTATTGATACAACCGCTCCAACTGGTTCTTTTGTAATTAATAACAATTCCCTATATACCAATTCCCGTCAGGTAACATTAAACTTTTCCGATGTCTCGGGAGATGTGACAAAAATTAAAATAGGCAATGGCGCAACAGGCAGCTATCAAAATCCTGTAACCTTTACTAATCCTTATACATATACATTACCTAATAATGGCGATGGGCTATATACTTTAAGAGTGCGTTTTATGGACGCAGCAGACAATGAAAGCAGCGGAGTTATAGCAGATCGGATTTTTCTCAATACCACTTCTCCTATGGCCACAGATGATATTGTATCTACTGTTAAGAACGACTGGTTAATGATTAATCCTGCTGATCTGCTTGCTAATGATGCAGATGCAGGGGGAGATCCTCTGAGAGTGATGGAGGTAAAAAATGCAGCTAAGGGAGAAGTTGTATTATCTGATTCAAGGATTATCTTTTTTCCGGAAAATAACTTTACAGGCAGGGCAGGGTTTGATTACACTGTGACTGACGGAATAAACGAGGCTACCGCTCATGTGAATATTAGGGTGAGAGCTCCAGTGAATAATAATCAGATATTAGTTGCTCCGGAGGCCACAGTTAGCGCAAGCTTACCACAAGTGGTAATTGATAGAGAATCTGAGAACTCTACTATCAATGTTCCGGCTGATGTACCTAATTCATCTTTGGATTTGAGTAACCTGACCAGTGAATCCGGAAATAACAGGGTTGCGACTGTTTCCGCTGATATAACTGTTAACGCGGAGACCTCCTTAGGCAATATTACGGTGCAGATTCCGGCCAATATTCAAATTCAGGGTCCGGTCAATTGGACGGGTACTATTAATAATCCTAGAATTGAAGATAATTCCAGTGTGTCAGTTCCTGCAGTAAATGGATACAATACAACTACCCATTCAGTAATAGAAGTTGGGTTTGGCGACATTCCTCTAAGCTTTAATAAAGCAGTCAGATTATCTTTAGCCGGACAAACAGGCAGACTGGCAGGTTACAGCCGTGCAGGGGTATTTACTCCCATAACCACTGCTTGTTCAGATGATTTCCAGCAGGCAGGAGATAATTTGCCTGCGGAAGGAGATTGTAAAATTGATACCGGCGAAGATTTAGTAATTTGGACCAAACATTTTACTAAATTTGCCACTTACACCCAAACTCAAAGTGCTTCCGGCTCATCCTCATCAAGCAGTTCCAGCTCAAGTGTTGGGAGTGATGGGGGAGATGGGTTAGGTTGTGCGGTCCATGATTGTTCAGTTAGAAGCGCTCCCGCACAAAATCAGACATCGGTAGTTTTTACACAACCGGCAGCAGCCGGATTTGCCCAAGGAATCTTGGGTATCACAAGCAATGAACAAACAGGCGGTAATGTTGGTATTGGTCAAGTTGAAGGAATATCTACCCCAAGCGCCATCCAACAAACATCTGCTACGGATGCAGTGCAAGGCCAAACAGAAACACAAGAATCGCCGTTTAATACCAAAGTGGTAATAATTGTGGTAGCAATAATTTTGGCCGGCTTTGGTATCTTTAAACTTCTGATTAAATAGCTGTAAGTGCTCACTGAACGTCATTGCGAGCGATTAGCGAAGCAATCTTCCATGGTGGGAGATTGCCAGTCTCCACTCTTCGAGTGTGGGCCCCTCGAAGACCTCCTCCTCGCAATGACGAGTTTTATAAAGCTTGCGAGCAGTTACTGATGAGGAGGTTGACATCTTGATGACAAGATGCTAATATAAAAATATGCAAACCATAAGGACTACAATTAGAATTAGAAAAGATTTATTGGATCAATCTAGGCTTGTGGCTTTGCGCCGCGAGACTTCATTGCAGGAGATTATTAACGACACTTTAGCACAAGGTTTTGGCCATATCACTGATTTTGATGTGCATAAAGAAGCTATGGCGAGAATTGATAAATTTAGAGGTCTTAAAAATAGAAAATTTAATGTTAAAAAAATGGTTGAAGAAAACAAAAAAGAACTCGAAGACAGAAGCAGTCGAATATTAAATTTGAAGTGAATAAACTCTCTATAGTGATTGATGCTTCGGTAGCTGCCAAGTGGTTACTTGCTGATGAAGAAGATTTAATTGCCAGCTGTATTAAAAAAGATTTTGCCAAAAGATCTATTTCTGTAGCAGTGCCCGCATTTATTTTCTATGAGATTAATAATTTATTAAGATCTGCTGTTTTAAGCAAAAGGCTTAGTGTTGATAGAGCTGTCAATTTATATGAGGCCTTTTTGGATCTTGATTTTACTGTTTACTGGTCAAAACAATTGCTTAAAATGACTTTGCAAAGAGCAATCGAGGTAAATATTTCTTCCTATGATGCCGGTTATGTTGTTTTGGCAGAAATATTGCAAATTCCACTTTATACTGCGAATGGAAAACTAATTAAAAAAGCGTCAACTAAATTAGTTCTGCCTTTAAATGATTACCCTCATATATAAGGTATAATCATGCTTTGTGAAGCAGATCTTTGAAGGATTACCTTTACTGAATTATACTTTAGATTTGCTGATGTTTTCAGGCGGTTTAGGATTTATCAGCTGGCTATTGTTAATAACTATAGTTTTAAGAAAAAATATCCGGCCACTTTTGCTGGCCGGTTTTATTATTTATCTTATTTGGATTCAGCTGCAAATACAATCCATTGTTCATTAAATGTATTTCTGGCTGCTGCTCGGCCTTACCGATCAATCTGCTTCTTGACAAGGGGGGGGTGAAATGTAAGGATAAAATTAATGTCTAAATTAAATCAACAGGGTATAGCGCATATCCTAATAGTCGTGATCCTTTTGGCGGGAGTCGTAGGAGGATTGGTCTTAATTAAAAATCCAGCTATTTTTCAACCTCGAGCTTACGACCGTAGCCTATCTGGACCTGTCTCTGGTCCAGTCACCACCTTTTCCAACCTGAATGCTACCTTAACACAAAACAGCGCTAATTTTAATTTTAATTATTCTAATTCTGCTGAGACTTTATACAAAGTCCATTTATCAAAAACAGCTAATTTTTCTTCTGGAGTATGGTGGAATTTTGTCACTGGCTCAACAAGTTCTCTGGTTAATTCTAATCCTGCTTCTACCTGGAGTGATTATGCTTGTGGCAAGACCTATTACTGGAGAGTAGAAGCAGTCTGGACAGGCAAGGTCTTAAGTTCTATCCAGGGTCCTGTGACTGTAAATTGTACTGCAGCTTCACCTACCCCCACAACGACTCCTACACCGGTATCTTCCAGTATTACTGTAAACCTTACTCCTCCTAGTGGTAGTCTAACTCCTTATGGGTCTGCCTCTATAACCGTAAATGTTACAAGTAGAGTCTCCAGTGGAGGTTATACAGATATTAGAGGTAAGGTAAGCGGGATGTTTACTAATATGCAGCCTTCAAGGACTTACGACATTTGGTTTGTATCTGCCAGAGGTTATACACCTGTTGGTGCCAGGATTACTACTAATAGTAGTGGGGCTGCCACTTTTCGAGATGTTTCATTCTCTGAAAGAGAAGATAATTCAGCAAGAGTAGGATTTATACGTGTAGCTTATGCTTTTGATTCTAATAATCCAGCTCCCAATGGTTGTTCTCAATACCTGCCCTGCCTACAATCATCTTTTAGTTTTCCTCAATAAGTTACTTCGTAAATGTAATGGATAATGGAAGGTTTAAGTATAAAACCTTACGGTATGGTGTACACTGAGTGTATTATTTTGAGCAATAATATCCTCAATTGGTTTTTCAAATAAAGGTTTTTGATAAGGTTAAAAGGACTAAACAGCCTGTTGTTGTTATGAGCCAGAAAGAACCGCAAGTGGCAATTGTGCCTATGGAAGATTTAGAGAAA
>MFCX01000021.1 GCA_001777055.1 Candidatus Daviesbacteria bacterium RIFCSPHIGHO2_02_FULL_39_12
TACCTTTTTGAAAAAGGGCGAAATAGAGAGAGTAAATTTACCATCAGCACACCCAATATCCAGTGCTATTTTATCTTTTGAACTCGACTCCAATAGTTTTTCCTTAAAAATCTTTTCGGGGTCGCCCGCTGGATATTCACTTTTATATCTAGGCTTAATACCCTTACCATATCCATAACCACCAAATTTTTTAGCAACTTTATCATAAAAATCTGCACCGCCTGTTGTACTGCTCATATATTCACAACTTTACAATAATTTTTCTTGATTGTCCAAATAAATCTTTATGATGAGATAGCTGAAAAAGTTGTAACCTCTACTTCAGCTGCTTCTAAAATTGGACAAATGTACGTATGAACAGTATTCAACCAGACCCTAAGGATTGTCTGGATATTTTTTTAACTGATATTCAGCTGCATATTCAAAAAGTAAGGAACCCCAGCCTCAAAATTCCGTCTGGCTGCGGGTCTTAGACCAAGTTAGAACCCAATTAATGCAGAATTATACGTCCTTTTAGATTACCGGGATTCCCGGTATTACTTGCAAATATCCTACAATCCTGGTAAAATACTATGTATGAAGATACATATACCCAATAGTGCTTTTTTAGGTAATATTGACCCATTTTTGAGAAATTTTGGTACCTCAAATCCCGATACGCTTGAGATCACTGCGAATAAACAATGGATTTCAATACATCCGATGGTTATTGCCATGATTGCTGCCTTAGGACTCTCTCTTAAACCTAAACAGGTACACTGTGAAACTATGGAGGCAAGATCGAAGCATTATCTTAAGAGAATGGGATTGTTTGATTTTTTGAAGATTGACTCTGGAATTGAAATTACAGAACATGAATCTGCAGGAAGGTTTATCCCACTAAAGCAAATCACTAATAGTGAAAAATTAACTGAGTTTATTACCGAAGTAGTTCCATTATTGCACTTATCCCCAAAACACACAGAACCTATCAGGTACATATTAAGTGAATTAATGAGGAATGTATTTGAGCATGCTGTGTCTAAAATTGGTGTCATAATGTGTGCTCAATATTATAAAAAAAGTAATACAATAAGAATTGGTATTATTGATAGAGGAGTAGGCATACTAAATACAATTTCAGCATTACATAAGGCCAAGACTGATCTTGAGGCAATTAGACTTGCTTTAACACCGGGTATAACCGGAACCACAAAAAGAATAGGTGGTACCGACTATAATGCCGGCGCTGGACTGTTTTTCATTAAGTCTATTGCCACAGTAAACAAGGATTTTTTTGTAATCTATAGCGGAAACGGTATGTATAAATTATTAAAAGCCGACAATAAGAAAAGTGTGCGCTTACACGCAGACCCCTTTAAAGATAAGCACTCTAAGGGAGAGAATTTTCCATATTGGCAGGGTACAGCTGTCGGTATTGATATAAACCTAGATAGTACAGAAGAATTTTCTCTTCTCCTGGATTTGATTAGAAAAAGCTATTCTAAAGCTGTCAAAGAACAGAGGAAAGCATACTATAAGGCAAAGTTTATATGAAAATAATAAAGCTATTACCTAAAACTGGTATATTCGCCGAAAATAAAGATATCGCAAGAGAGATACGAATTAAGTATATAACACCGACTTTAGAAAAAAATGAAGAAATTACCCTAGATTTTGAAGGCGTAGAATCAGCAACTCAATCTTTCGTTCATGCCTTAATAAGCGAGTTAATAAGGAATTTTGGGAATGAGGTATTAAACAATATATATTTTAAAAATTGCAACAAAAGCGTTCAGGAAATTATTAACATAGTTGTAGATTATATGCAGGCAGCTACATAAGCGACCTGTTGTTTTTACCCTATGAGCATATTTGTTTAGGTTGTTATGACAAGCTAAACTTAACAACTGCTGCGGGACTAGGACTTGAACCTAGATACCATCCTCCAGAGGGACGTGTCCTACCATTAGACGATCCCGCAATATGCCTAAATTTTACCACAAAAAAACTCGCGCAAGGCGAGTTTTCTTGAAAAGCTATCTTTCGATAACCATATTATTTATAACAAAGTTGATCTAACTGGTCAAGTAGTACAAAATATATCAACTCTGCCATTTTACATTTTACATTTTACAATCTATAATTAGTATATGATTTATCTTGCTGCAGATCATGCAGGTTTTGAATTAAAAGAAAAAGTTAAAGGATTTCTTCAGAAAGAAGGCTATCAAGCAGAAGACTTCGGGGCATATCAGTTTGATAAAGATGATGATTACCCGGATTTTATCTCAAAAGCAGCTGAAGCTGTGTCCAAAGACCCGTCCGGTAAAGCAGTCATCTTCGGCAGTTCCGGACAGGGAGAGGCGGTGGTTGCCAATAAATTTAAAAATGTAAGAGCGGTTGTCTTTTACACTCCCTGCATACCAGTACATAATGTAGACGTAACAGGTAGAGTCAGCACAGACCCTTTTGAAATGATCCGTTTAACCAGAGAACATAATGATGCTAATATATTGTCGCTTGGAGCAAAGATTTTAACAGAGGAAGATGCGTTGAAAGCAGTCAAGCTTTGGCTGGAAGCCCCTTTTACTGTCGGGGAAAGGCACGTTAGAAGGATAGAAAAGATTAAACAAATTGAAGACAGGCTTAAATTATGAATGAAGAAGCTAAAGCCAGGAAAGCATTAACTATTCAAAATATTGCAATTTTTGGTTATGCCGATGCAGCTGAAAATGACGGGCTTTTTAAAACAGTCAGAGAAGTAAGTAAAAGGCTGGCTGAGGCAGGATATATAGTTGTTGACGGAGGCGGACCCGGCGTGATGAGAGCAGCCACAATAGGCGCAAATGAAGGTGGAGGAAAAGTAATCGGGGTTACTTTATACTCAGAGGATATCCCAAACTTTGAAGGAAGAGATCCGAAAAATTTATTTGATGAGGAGATAAAGACCACAAACTATGTCGAAAGAACCTTGGCCCTGCTGAAAACAGGACAAGTATACCTTGTGTTTAATGGCGGAACAGGCACCATCTCAGAATTTGGTATGGCCTGGGGTTTGGCTAAGCTTTACTTTGGCCATCATAAACCATTAGTCCTTTATGGCAATTTCTGGGAAAAAATTATTACAGCCTTTAAAGAAAATATGCTGCTTAGACCTCAGGAACTGGAAGTGTATAAAATTGTCAATTCACCGGATGAAGTTCTGGATGCGATTTGGGATTTTGGAGAAGAACTGAAAACAGGTAAACATCATCACTCCATGCCGTCAGATGGAGGTTTCGGTATCTAAGACCTATGTTAACTGCCCAAGAGGCCCGAAAATTAGAAGAAAAAGCAAACATTATCCGCCAGGATATTATTAAAATGTTACTTGAGGCAGGATCAGGTCACTCCGCCGGATCTTTGGGCATGACTGATATTTTTACCGCCCTTTATTTTAATATCTTAAATCACGATCCTAAAAATCCGGAATGGGCAGAGCGCGATAGATTAATTTTATCCAACGGACATATTTGCCCTGCGCTTTATGCTACCATGGCTCACGCCGGATATTTTCCTGTTGCCGAGTTAAAAACCTTAAGGGAATTAGGCACCAGATTACAAGGACATCCGCACAGGACTGCTTTGCCCGGTCTGGAAACCACATCCGGCCCTTTAGGTTCCGGTTTATCCCAGGCATGCGGTATGGCTTTGGCTGCGAAGATGGATCAAAAAGCGTGGTGGGTGTATTGCCTGACTTCAGACGGTGAACACGATGCCGGTAATACATGGGAGGCAATCATGTTAGCCGGTAAATATGAATTAAGTAATCTGACTGTTATTGTGGATAGAAACAACATCCAAATCGACGGCTTTACCGAAGATGTCATGCCGCTTGAGCCGTTAAGACAAAAATACGAAAGCTTTGGCTGGTATGTCCTGGAGATAGACGGACATAACTTCAATGATATTATCGATGCCTGCAATCAGGCCAAGGCAATTGAAAACAAGTCTGTTTGCATTATTGCCCATACTATCCCCGGCAAAGGAGTGGATTTTATGGAAAAGAAATTTGAATGGCACGGTAAACCGCCCGATAAGGATGAAGCAAAGAAAGCATTGGCAGAGCTTAGAACTTTGCAGGGAAAGATCAGGAGCGAGCATGAATAAAGATGCCTTTTTAAATCCAAAACTATTTGATCCTGATATTGAGCAGATTGCTTCTCGCGCAGGTTTTGGTGAAGGATTGGTCTTAGCAGCAGAAGAAAATGAACAGGTAGTGGGACTCTGCGCTGATTTAACGGAATCTACCAGAATTCAAGCATTTGCCGAAAAATTTCCGCAGAAATTTTTCGAGATAGGAGTTGCAGAACAAAATTTGGCCGCAGTTGCCTCCGGCATGGCTGCCGCAGGTAAAATCCCCTTTATTTCTTCTTATGCCACTTTTTCCCCAGGACGGAATTGGGAACAAATCAGAACCACCGTTTGTTATAACGATATGCCGGTAAAAATTATCGGTTCCCATGCGGGGGTATCAGTCGGTCCTGACGGAGCTACCCACCAGGCTTTAGAAGATATTGCCATCATGCGGGTTTTGCCAAATATGGTGGTGATTTGTCCTACAGACAGCATTGAGGCCAAAAAGGCCACCCTTGCTATAGCCGGATTACCCAAGCCTTGTTATATGCGGCTTTCCAGAGAAAAAATTCCCGTTATCACTACCGAGCAGACGCCTTTTGAAATCGGTAAGGCAGAAGTATTTTATGAGGGTAGTGATGTGGCTATTATTGCTACCGGCCAAATGGTATATAGGGCGCTACTGGCTGCTGAAGAGTTAAAATTGCATAAAATTTCTGTTCGAGTAATAAATTGTCACACAATTAAACCTTTGGATAGTAAAACCGTTCTTAAAGCTGCAGAAGAAACAGGAGCTATTGTCACAGTTGAAGAACACCAAATTATAGGAGGGTTAGGAGGCGCCGTGGCAGAGGTTTTATCGCAAAAATACCCCATACCTTTAAAAATTATCGGAATTGAAGACAGGTTTGGAGAATCAGGAGAACCAAATGAGCTTTTAGAAAAGTTTGGTTTAACAAAAGAAGCCATTATTAAAGCTGTAACTCAAGTGTTGAAGATGAAGGGGAAATGACCGGTCTATTTTTTCTTTGGCAGCAGTTGAACTAAAATTCTAAAAAGCGCTACAAAAGCAGCGAAACCAAATGTAATCTGGCCCACGACCCTTTTAATTACCAGTACTCCATTTACTGATTCAACAAGATAAAAATGCAACACGGCAATTATTAAAGCTAAATAACTTAGTGACTGTATCCGTTTCCAGGTTGTAGGGCTTAAGGCATTCAAGGCTGTTTTATTGGAAGTTAGGGTTACTACAGCTAGAATTATCAAAGAAACAAGCCCTGCCAGTAAACCATAATATTTTGGACCGGCAGGATTAAATAACCTGGCAAGGTCATATTTAAAATAGAAAATGTAAATTAAAACTGCATGGGCAAGTCCCGCAAAGAAACCAAATAACCCCCAAGCCTTACGATGAGCCTTGAACGGTTCCAGAGAAGGAAAAAACCTGCAAAGCGGGCCTACAAATAAAGTTAAAGAAATAAGTGTAATAGATAAAAGCCCGGTGGTTTTAATAACTTCCGAGGGAGAAATTTTTCCGAAGTTATAAAATTGGAAATAAAGTAAGTAGAGCCCGATGGGAACGCCAAAATCGATTAATCTTTTCATTGACAAATTTTGTCTCTAAATCCATAATATACAAATAGAATAATCCGTGTCAATTGTAAACATCAATCGCTTGATTTTCACCCTCAGTTTAATCGGTCTTGCCGTTACCGCCTTTTTGGCATTTGAATATATGCAAGCGGGTCCTATGGTTTGTCCTGTTACGGGAACCGGTTGTGAGTTGGTAAGGAAAAGCGAATTCTCCAAACTGTTAGGGGTGGATCTGCCTATTTTTGGTATAGCTTTTTACCTGATGACTGCTTTCGTGTCGGTTTGGTTGACGCAAAACTATCATCAAAAGATTAGTTTGCTCAGGTTGGCAGCCAGCTTTTCGGCATTTGCGTTTGGGGTGTATTTGACTTTTCTTGAAGCTTTTGTGATTAAGGCATATTGCATTTGGTGTGTTGCATCATTTATTGTATCTATAATGATTTTATGTTTGTGTGTGCTGGACTTTTTTAAGATTAAAAAAGAAAATGAGTAGAGAGACAAAGATATTAGGGGCGGTTCTAATATGCAGTTTGGCTTTGATAGTAGGCGCGGCGCTTCTCTTAGGAAAAAGTGAAAATAATACTTCAGGAGAAAGCAGCCGAGTATTTAATATCGATTATTCCAAAGGACAAAAAATCGGCAGCGGCAGCGCTAAAGTTAAACTTGTAGAATTTTCAGATTTCCAGTGTCCGGCTTGTAAAGCAGCAGAACCGTTTGTTAAACAGGTAATTGAGAAAAATAAAGAAAATCTTCAGTTGATTTACCGCCATTTCCCTCTGAGTCAGCATATTCATGCAAGGGAAGCCGCCAATTTTGCCGAGTATGCAGCTGCAGAAGGCAAATTCTGGCTTGTACACGATAAATTATTCGAAACTCAACAGGATTGGTCGGCTCCCAAAAATGCTATAGATTATTTTGTTAACTTAGGGATTCAGTATGGTTTGGATGAAGCAAAAATTAGAGAGGCAGTCGAAAAAGATCAGTTTGCAGCGGTAATAAACGAGGATTTAGCAGCGGCCCAAGTTTATAAGGTAAATGCCACCCCTACCTTCTTTCTGAACGGACGCAAATTAAACTTACAAAGTTTCGACCAGCTTCAAACTCTGGTAGAGCAGGAATTAAAATGAGTAACAGGAACTTTTTCTATGGTTTAATTTTGATATTGCTTGCTCATGGTCTGATTTGGTTAAGAAGCAGTTATGGCAAGCTGGCCGGAGGCAGATTCGTTGATGAATTGGGGAAAACACTCACCTTTTTTGCTGGCAAAAATCCTTATCCATTTGTTAAAGACTTTTTAACAAATACGGCTATTCCCAACTCAAAATTATTTGCCAATTTAACTATGTGGGGAGAATTGCTGTCCGCATTAGCAATCATCGCAGGAGCATCAATTCTGTTAATCAAGAAATCCTGGGATAAAAAAGCTGCAGCAGTGTTAATTTCAGGACTTTTGGGAGGGATGTTTTTGAACGCAGTATTTTGGTTATCATCCGGTTGGACCAGTCCTTCTGCGGAAAACATTAACTTAATTATGTTTGCTACTCAGTTGATTGGAGCGGCAGCGCTATTTAGGAATTTAATTTCGGGGTAATTTATGAATATTGATTTTGATATAGAATTAAATTTT
>MFCX01000022.1 GCA_001777055.1 Candidatus Daviesbacteria bacterium RIFCSPHIGHO2_02_FULL_39_12
AAAAGATATCTGTGCATTTCCACCCTTGCTTTTGGATAATATCTCAACTACTATTGGACCCTGGGGTGGATACAATCTCCTGGCTCATTACCAATCCAATTTGCTGCTTGCATCGGCGTACTTTTTGTGAAACAATTACTATGAAATCTCTACAACCAAATAAAAGGCCAATAGAGGTTTTTTTAGTGAAAAGATCTGCCTAGAAAGGCGCCAAATTCATGACCCGCAGGACCTTAAAGGATGCGCTGAAAGAGATTCAAATTCTATTGGGCAAACCCCAGAATAGAATTTCCGGCACCCTCAGATATTACCTCGGATTACTAAATATCCAGCAAGTTGAAGAAAAAAACACCCACGATCACTCCAAAAAAATGCAGACGATTCAAAACAAAAAGATCACCTGGGTGGATATTATTAATCCTAACCGTGCAATGATTGGCGATCTGGCACAAAAATATCCGTTTCACCCTCTGCATCTTGAGGATTGTATTTCAAAAGGCCAATTTCCCAAAATTGAAGAAAGTCTGGAGGATAGATATCTGTTTATTCTGATTCGTTTCCCGCTCCATAGCGCAGACGAGGAAAAAATCCTAATCAAGCAGCTTAGTTTCTTTTTAGGCAAGGAGTATCTCGTAACAGTGCATGATGAAAAAACAGATGCAATCTCCAATATATTCAATGAGTGTAAAGAAGATCCAAAACAAAAAGAAGTTTATATGGATAATTCTTCCTCTCATCTGCTCTATACCATTATTGACCAGTTAACAAAGGATTTAAACCCACTCCTACAAACTATATTACAGGAAGTGGACGAAGCCGAAGATATTGTTTTTGACGATAAGGTATCGGCTGTGCATAAGATTGGTAAGTTACGGCAAGAAATTATCAGTTTAAGAAGGGTAATCGGACCTTTAAGAACTTTGCTAACCGATCTGGAAAAAAGAATCAAAGGCTTCTCCCCAAACAACCTGTCTGTTTATTTTGACAATATTATCCATAGAGTGGAAAAGGCCTGGGAAACTTTGGAAGAAGCCAGGGAAATAGTGGAAATATACAAAGATGCGGATTTTACATTCAGCACTGAAAAAACCAACAGAATCCTGGCTATTTTGACTATCATCTTTACTTTCACCATTCCTGCTACAGTGATAGGCACTTTTTACGGGATGAATCTACTGTTGCCCGGGGGGATTGAGGCAGGCAACTGGATTTTCTGGGGTAAATACACCACCTTAATAGTTATTTTGATTGTGACAATTATTCCGGCGCTAGTTATGCAGCTGTATTTTCGCAAAAGAGGCTGGATTTAGCCACTTTTAGGGGGTTGACAGATCCTTTTTTTAGCGCGACAATGTGGTTGATACTCTCAAAACTTTTTTTTGGTTTGAGGAGTTTTTTTATGATTAACACAACCAAACTAGTCAAATGGGTAGGAAATCCTCCTTCACTTATAGTTCATACTATAATTTTAGGCAGTCTTTTACTGCTGCGATACTTTGAGATTATCTCCGCCGGTGTACTCGCAACTCTGACTACCGCCATAGCATTGGAGGCAATTTTTTTGGTGATTTTTTTGCAGATTGAGGCAAATAAGAATTCTAAAAGTATTGCTCAGATGCAGAAAAAAATTGCCGAGATTCAAAGCGAAGAAACAGAAACACACAAATTAATGGTCAATATACTCCACATTGCTCATCAGATAAAGTCCATCCAGCAGGACCTGGATACTTTAAGAAGGGGTAAGGCTTTAAAGAATTTAGGTAACGGACACCGAATCCACGCCTGAAAAGCAGCTTTAATTACCCAGAATGTGCAAGTTTAATACCTGGTCCAAAGCAGGCTTGGCTTTTTTCAAATAGGCTATATTGTATTTGGGAAAATATAAAAAGACTGCCGGAGCATCCTCGAGTAATGTTTTTTGAAAATCAAAATATTTAATTTTTCTGTCTTCTTCGGAAATTATTTTCCTGCCGTCTTCCAAATTCTTATCAGCTCTTTTGGAGTCATATTTTGTTAAATTGGTTTTTTCCTGGGTAGTATGCCAGAGGAAATACTGGTCGGGATCCTGCGGAATACCCTGTGTGATTAAAAGCGCCTGAAAATTCTGGGCAATACCTGATTCCACCCGCAATTTGACATTTAATCCTAATTTCTTCCACTCCGTAATTACTTTATTTCCAACAGCTTCTAAATTGGGTGTGGCGGTCAGTATTATCTCCTGTTTAAGTTTTTCATCGGACAATGCAGCTTTGGCTCTTTCCAAAGCAGCGCTTGCTTCATCCGAGTTTGATAAATATTTTTTTGCCGTTTGATCATATGCCCAGGATTTTGGAGGATAAGGATTGTCTGCAACGATTTCATCTTCAATTCCGGGCGTGATAAAGCCTAAAGCCTGACGCAAGGAGCGATTGGAGAGTAATACATCCTTTGTCTGAAATAAAATGCTGACGATTTTGCCATAATCTCCTTTTTGTAAAAGGTCTACTTGAGCATTGCCGACAAAACTTTTAGGATTTGATAAGGCAAACAGCGCTTGCGCTTCCCCAAGATTAAAACCTGTAAGAGCCACTTTTTCATTAGGGTAAAAACGGACGGAAATTTTTGGCAATGCCGAATCAACAGGTTGCAATTCAATTTTGGTAATAAAGATGCGTGATTTTTCCAGACGGGTTATTTTATACGGCCCAGTCCCGATCAAAATACCTTTTTTAAAAATAGGTTTCGTCAGTAAAGAAGGGAAAGGCGAATAAGCTTCTTTAAGAGTGATCTGAAGAGTTTTATCATCTAAATTTTTAACCTCCAAATTAGGAATAGCCAGTTCCAAATCAGCGACGCGAATAGGCGAACCGTCAGCCCATTGAAGATTATCTTTTAGCTTAAGCTTAAATACGGTAGCATCATGATTTACTTCCCAACCGGCAAGCAGTTTTCCCTTAAAACGGCCAGCTGTATCTGCTTCCGCTAAGCTTTGCGATAAAAGTCTGGTAACTTCTAAAGGCAAGTCATGTTCCTGATAAGTGCCGATAAATCCTAGGCTGATAGTATGAAGATTGTAGAAAAACTGATACTTTAGTTGAGAAAAAATTGCTATTAAGATTATCAAAAAGATAAGAATTAAATTTACTGCATTTCTTTTTAGCAGTTTTACTAAGATTAAAAATGATACTTTTAGATTTATGAAACTCAGGAAGTTTCTCATTTTAAAAAACCAAACCAATTAAAGAGGAGATAATAAAAGCTAGAGACAAAATAATTGTGCCATAGAACAGCAATTTTTCTGCGCCTCTTTTTGTTCTATAAAATCCCAAATCTCCCCCAAAAGCGCTACCCAATCCGCTACCCTTCTGTTGAATAATAATTACCAGGATTAGTAAGACTCCCAGGATGATTTGAATAAGATAAATAGCCGGTTTCATTTGAGATATTATACACTATCTAATGGACTAACCACTGCAGGAAATGAGTAATAATGTTAATTAAAAATGAAGCAACAACTGCTACCCAGAAGGTGGTTAACTCCATTGAGGGAAAATTTACTCCTGCAATTGTTGCTCCTTCAAAAAAAAATGGCAAAAGCTGGAAATCAGACACAATAGTAGTCAGAGCATATAAGGCTAAAACATTTACCAGCCAGGCAAACAGCCCCACAGTCAAAAGGTTTAAAGGTAAAAAGAGGATTTTTAAAAGAGGCACCAGTATTAAATTAATTGCCATAAAAGCCAAAGCTCCAATCAGTAAACTTTTAATTCCGCCTGTATAAGTTAAACCGGTTATTATTTTAGTGGTTGCAAGTAAAGACACGAGATTTATTAAAAAATACCTGAGCAAAGTTTTCATAAATGCACTGATATATGATATTACGATATAATGATACTCACAATATCCTAATATTCCGGTATCATTGTCCGATCCCTTAATTTCCTATGATAATTTATGGCAAAGCGGTGGGATTCATCACGAAGCTTTTGTAGAAGTTTCAAAGACAGACTCCGGCGGGGGAGTTTAACCGCTTCTCTCTCAGGAGGATAAAGCCATTCCCTGTTTTTGGCAAGACCAAAAACAGGAATTTCAAATTTCAAATTTAAAATTTCAAATTTGACTGCCCTTGCCTGTCCGCACCCCCCATCTACAATAATTAAATCAGGCAAAGGCCACTCAGGATGTTTTAAACGTCTATTCATCATTTCTTTATGCATTCCTACATCGTTTGGCTTACCTGCTATATGAATTTTAAATTTCCTATATTGTGATTTATCAATTTCTCCATTAGTCAAAACCACCATAGAACCGGTAGCATCTTCGCCCTGGATATTAGAAATATCATAACCTTCAATCCTTTCCGGTAATTTTGCTAATTTAAGGTCTTTTTGTAGTTGCAACAGAGCTAATCTTTTTTCATCTTCCAAAAAATTCGGATTTTCCAGATAATTTTTAACTCTTTGTGTTTGAGTCAGATACAAAACTCCTTCAATGACTCTCTTAACCACTTGAGCACGCTCGAATTGCTGCTTTTGAGCATACCCTTGCATTTCTGAAGTCAACTCTTCAATCAGCTCATCTTTTTTCCCATCCAAAAAATTGGAAAACCTCCTTAAAATCTTATTATAGTCTTCTTTGCTTATTTGACCCGCACATGCCCCAGGGCAAAGATCTAGATGATGATAGAAACACACACGCAAGGTCTCACCTTGCGAGGCTGAACGTGGCGGATTACTGCACCAGGGAAAAACCCTGCGCAATTGTTTTAGTGTATCTCTAACAGTCCTGCTTGAGGGAAACGGACCCCAGAATTTCTTAACAACCTTTAAGTCCTGTTTTCTATAAGTTTTAACTTTAGGAAAATCTTCTTTGGTTAATCCGATATAAAGATAGTCTTTATCATCTATTAACCTGATATTAAATGGAGGCAAGAATTTCTTAATTAAATTAGCCTCCAATATTAAGGCCTCCAGTTCGGATTCCACTATAATTGTTTCAATCCCGGCAATTCGGGAAACAAGCTCAGCGGTTCTGCCTATTACATCCTTGCTAAAGTATGAAGCCACCCGATGGTATAAATTAATAGCCTTACCTACATATAGAATATTTCCCAGGCTATCTTTAAACTGATATACACCGGGCCTTTGAGAAAGTTTGGATTTATCAATATATTTTGGGATCATAGGGGTGTATTTTATCAAATTTGACGACAGATGATGGAAGATGGAGGCAAGAGAATCAATGTTTTCGCTTTGGTAGGAATCTAATCTTGTAGACGTTTATTCCTAAAACAGCAAAATAAATTAAGCCAATTAGGAAAATCGCTCCAATAGTCACAAGGGGTTTGACTGTTATATCCTTGGTATAGCTTTGTGAACCTATCATCAAAATCAACTGATCGCTGAAACTGTCAAATAAAGACTTTGTTTTAATATTCAAATCAAAACTTGCCGTCCCAAAAGCCGGAATAGGACCCATATTCCGGCTTTCTGAATCCGGAAGCATCAACTTATTACTAACAGCTGACAACCGGCCGGTTGGATAAAAAGCATTGCCCATATTAGATACCTTAACCTTAATTTTCATAGGAAAACCGGCCCAAATAGGATTCGGGCTTTCTATTTCCACATCCAACTGCGGCTTACCCAAAAAATCATTGTCAGACAGTTCCACTGTAACATCATTAGAATCTCCCCCTCTGTATTTATAGGACCCTGCTGGAATCGGACCTTCTGAAGATAAACCTTTAGTGACAAAAACAAAGTGATTTAAGTCAAGTTTATTAAAATAATCTACTCCGCCGGTAGTATTTTCCCAGGTAGGATCTACCATCAACCAGCCTTTCTCCTCATCCCAATACTGGGGCCAGGAATGCAAAACATCTTTGGTCAGCGATAGGGGACGTAAGGCGGTACTGCTGGTATAAGCAAAACCATTCAACTCCCTAGCCGGAATGCCTGCTGCCCTGGTTAGAGCAATAAAAAGATCGGTAAATTCCATACAGACTGCTTTGGCAGGATTAGTTAAAACAGTCACTGCCCCCAGTCTCTCAATATTGCTGTCGGATAATCTGGATGGGTCGTATTTAAGAAAACTAACAACATATTGATAAATCAACTTTGCTTTTTCTGCTGTATTAAGATCCGGATTGTCTCCCAATATCTCATCCAGTTTGGCTTGAATTTGCGGATGATCTTTTTCCCAGTACTTGTCTGCTTTTGTATACTTGTCTCTAAGTTTGGAATCCAAAGTAGGATTTTTAACTTTACTAAATGCATATAACTTGGAAGATCCGGAAACTTTTATATCTAAATTTTGCCCCCTGCTTAACCTAAACCAGACTAAATAATTTCCGTCATCATCTAAAGTCACATTTAAAGGTTTAGGTTCAATCCTTTGAATAATGACATCCTGATAGGCAGTATCCGGGGGAATGGCAATATTAGTTAAAATCGGAATCAGGTTATTGTTTTGCAGATGGTAAGTTAAATCAAAATCAAACAGCTGGCTGGAACCGAAAGTTGCAGAGATACCTGAGGTAATAAGCTGATCTTTTCCAAAAGTTAAAAAAATTTTATTCCCTGAGGAAATCTGGCTCTTAGGCGTAGGATTAATTAAAGTTGGCTCGCCAAATTGAGCAGGTACGGAAACTGTTAAATTATAATTTTCTAAATTAGCGCCGGAGGATACTTTAGGAGCTCTAATTTCCCAAACTTTGCCTAAATTTTGAACAAAGTCTTTAGTTTTAAATTGCAGGGTCCAAGGCAAAGTTTTGCCTATACCTGCAACCTGTTGATTAAATTTAACCCGGATAGCAGCAGAGTTATCCTGTTGCTCTAAATCAACTTTCATTGCTCCGCCTGCATCGAAAGCTTTCAGGCCGTAAACTTGAGCTGCTCCTAAATTCAATTTAAATTCATTGGCATAATACTTTGAGGTTAGGTTTTTTAAGTTAATTTTCTCGGTGACTGTGGTAATTCCATCTGTCCCGACATCAAACACCACATCATACGAGGTGGTAAATTCCTCTTTTTCAGCAGCATGAACTCTAGGTAAAAAAACCTGGATAAACAGTAAAGAAAATAATATAAGTATTCTTATCAACACCTAGTTATTGTAACAAAACAGCCTAAAGAAAGGAAAGTTAGAAACAGACGGCACAGGTGTTGGCTGTGGGCAGAACAGCCAGCCGCTTGGTTACCGGAGTGAACGTCTGCTTCCCAAGAAAAACTGCCTAATTCTATAACCTCAGGTAAAGTATTTTGTTCAAGTAAATCATTGTGTTCCAATTTTTCTAACTGCTTTTTAACTTGAGATAATTGACTTACTAAATTTTTCTCCAGAGTCTTTAAAGGATTTCCTGCAGCCGACTCTTGTACCATACATCGTAGAAGATTATTACAAAATCCTGGCTAAGTATTGTCCGGTATAGGAAGATTTAACTTTGGCAATATCTTTTGGAGTCCCTTCGGCTACAATTTTTCCACCTTCATTGCCGCCTTCCGGGCCTAAATCTATTACCCAATCTGTGTTCTTTATTACGTCTAAATTATGCTCTATAATAATAACCGTATTCCCAAAATTCACCAGCCTTCTTAAGATTGTCAAAAGCCTTTCTATATCCGCAAAATGCAAACCTGTGGTTGGTTCATCCAAGATATAAACGGTGCGACCTGTCTGGCGCTTGGAAAGTTCTGCAGAAAGCTTAATCCTTTGCGCTTCTCCTCCGGATAAAGTCGGGGCCAGTTGTCCCAGTCTAATATATCCCAATCCCACATCATTTAATACCTGAATTTTATTTTTAATTTGAGGAATATTTTCAAAAAACTTTAAAGCCCCCTCAACTGTCATATCCAAAACATCTGCAATGTTTTTGTCTTTAAAATGAATCTCCAATGCCTCTCTGTTATAACGCTTTCCATTGCACGATTCACAAGTGACATATACATCAGGCAAAAACTGCATTTCTATTTTAATTTGTCCTTCACCCTCACAAACTTCACACCTGCCACCTTTAACATTAAAAGAAAACCTGCCGGGTCTGAAACCTCTGATTTTGGCCTCCGGTGAGTTAGCAAATAAATCCCTGATAAAAGTAAATGCTCCTGTATAAGTTGCGGGATTGGATCGGGGGGTCCGGCCGATAGATGACTGATCGACCAATACTACTTTATCCAAATATTCCGTACCTTCTAAGCCTTTATGTACTCCGGGTTTTTCCCTGGAATGGTAGATTTTTTGAGCTAAAGCTTTATATAAGATGTCGTTGATCAGCGTGGATTTACCGGAACCGGAAACTCCGGTGACGGCTACAAACTGACCTAAAGGGATATCTACATTAATACCTTTTAGATTATGTTCTTGAGCACCAAGAATTTTCAGCTTGTGATTATTGTTCGAGCTGGTCGAGAACATACCTTTAGAACTATTAATATTTTTTATGGTAACTTCTCGACTCACTTCGTTCGCTCGAAGAATATTAGATTTAATCTCAACCTTCCTTTTACCGGATAAATATTGACCGGTCAGCGAGTTGGAATTTTTCATAATATCTGCCGGAGACCCTTGGGCCACAATTTCTCCTCCGTGTTCCCCCGCGCCCGGACCAATTTCCACCAGTAAATCCGCGCTTTCCATAGTTTCCGCATCATGCTCATTAACAATCACAGTGTTACCCAAATCCCGAAGCTTTTTAAGGGTTTCTATAAGTCTGATATTATCTCGTTGGTGTAAACCTATAGACGGCTCATCTAAAACATATAAAACTCCGGATAAGCCTGAACCAATTTGGGAAGCCAGCCTGATTCTTTGTGACTCCCCTCCTGCTAAAGTCATGGCAGTTCTGTCTAAAGTCAGGTAATCCAGTCCCACGTCAATTAAAAATTGCAGTCTGGATTTTATTTCTTTAACAATAGGTGTGGCAATGATGGATTCTCTTTCTGATAGGATTGAAGTATACGATAATTTTTTAATCCATTCCAACCCTTCTTTAATAGACATTGTGGTTACCTCCGCGATATTCAATCCGTCAATCGCCACGGAAAGAGCCTCATCTTTTAGTCTTTGTCCCTTACACTTTGGGCAAGTTTCTTTATACATATATTTTTCTATCTCTTGCTTTACCCAACCGGATTCAGTTTCTTTATATCTTTCCATTAAATATAAGACTAACCCATCAAATTCTGCGTAAAAGTGAGTCCACCTGCCCTGGCGGTTTTTGCCTTCTACCTTAAATTGTTCATCCTTTGATCCATGCAGCAAAACCTGCCTGGCTTTATCAGTTAAACTACCCAGCCTGGTTCCTAAATCAAATCCATATTCTTTCCCTACTGCTTCGATTAATCTGGTAAACCAGGTATCTGCCCCTGCCAGCTTTTGCATTGGCAAAACGCCTCCCTCATCAATAGAAAGTATAGGATTTAAGATACTCTCCGGATCAATTTCCAGTAAAGATCCTAAACCATTACAAGTCGGACAAGCACCATGAGGAGAATTAAAGGAAAAAAGCCTTGGCTCAACTTCGGATAAAGCTATGTTATCAACAGGACAGGCAAATCTTTCAGAATAAAGATGATCTTTCATCTTTTTGGGATTAGTAGGAAATTCCAAAGACGCATCCAATACCTCAGATACCAGTACTGATCCTTCACCTAATTTAAGCGCTGTTTCAATACTTTGTGACAATCTTGAGTAAATAGTTTGATCATGAGTACTTTTGCTGTCCAAAATCAAACGATCTACTAGTGCATCAATTGTGTGTTTGTTAGTTTTAATTAAAACTAAATCTTCACTTAAATCCCTTACTTGCCCGTCAACCCTAACCCTGGAAAATCCCTTCTTTCTTAAATCTTCAAATAAACCGGAATATTCCCCCTTCCTGTCTTTAATAATTGAAGCAAGAATCATAATTCTCCTTCCCTTCTTTATCATTCTGGCTTGTCCAGAATCAGATTCTGGTGTCGCTTTGCTCCCCAGAATGACACTTTGCACAATTTGCTCTACACTCATACGGGAGATTTCCCTGCCGCAAACAGGACAATGAGGATGACCAATTCTTGCAAAAAGCAGCCTCAAATAATCATAAATTTCAGTTGTAGTGCCAACTGTTGAACGGGGATTGTGGGAAACTCCTTTTTGGTCAATGGAAATAGCCGGGGATAAACCTTCTATCAAATCTACATCAGGCTTATCCATTACCCCTAAAAACTGCCTGGCATAAGCTGATAAGGATTCTACATATCTTCTTTGACCCTCTGCATAAAGGGTATCAAAAGCCAAGGAAGATTTGCCGGATCCGGAAATTCCGGTAAAAACTATTAATTTGTTTTTAGGCAGCTCAAGATCAATATTTTTAAGATTATGTTCCCGAGCGCCTTTGATCGTAATTTTATCTATTGCCATATAGTGGAGGACGAACTTTTCCCGAAAAGCTCAAGCAGATATCTTAACAAAATTTACAGCATTTTGGAAGCTTGATGTTAGTAACTGCTGGATGTCATTGAGAGCGATCCGCCGGCTGGCAGAGAGCGTAGCAATCTAGTAACTCTTTTATTTGATCCCGCAATCTGGCTGCTTCTTCAAAATCTAAAATTTGGGCTGCTTATTTTATGATAAGATTTCCATATGGATCTCAGAGTAATTAGGCGGAAGATTAAACTAGGAGAATACGATCTTTCTTATCATGCCCATACAGAACGGCAGGAAGAAGAAATTACTACAAGCGAGGTTGAACAGACTCTTCTTAAGAGTGGTATAATTGAAACCTATCCGGAAGATCCAAGAGGTAAAAGTTGTTTAATCGGGAACAAAAAATTACATGTTGTTTGTGGATTTAGAAGGAATAGGCTTTTGGTAGTAACTGTTTATCGACCAAAGCCTCCTACCTGGATAGATTACAAAACTAGAGCAAAGGAGTTAAAAAGCCGTGAATAAATGCTATTTTTGTGGAGGCAGGACTAAGGTTAAAAAAGTAAGTGTCGATTTCCGCTGGGCAGGTAAACTTTTCGTGGTAGAAAATGTTCCTGTGGAAATTTGTGATCAATGCGGAGAGAGATATTATAGTGCAGAAGTTTCTAAAAAAATTGATAAATTAGTCAAAAAACAAAAATCTTCTAAAGAACCTGAAAGAATCTTAGAAGTTCCTGTCTTCAGCTGGCAATAAATCCCTCCCCGAGACTAGTCTCGGGATATCCAACCAAAGGGGGGACAAGTTTATGTAGCCACCTAAGAGGTGGGAAGTTAAACTTTTAATTCCTTTATTTGATCCCGCAATCTGGCTGCTTCTTCAAAATCTAAAATTTGGGCTGCCTGTTTCATTTGTTCCTCTAAAAGTTTAATCATTTTTGCCCGTTCTTTAGCAGGAATTTGGTCAACGCTCAAAATCTGCTTTCCAACTTCTTTTTCAACTTCCTCTACTTTTTCAATTAATCTGTCCCTTAATCCTTTCTCGATATTTTTCGGAGTAATATTATGCTTTTTATTATATTCCAGCTGGTATTTTCTTCTTCTTTCCACCTCATCTATGGCAGCTTTCATAGAACGGGTTATCTTGTCCGCATACATAATCACTTGCCCGTTAATATTCCTGGCTGCCCTGCCCATGGTTTGAATCAAAGAAGTCCGGGAACGCAAGAATCCTTCCTTATCCGCATCCAAAATCACCACCAAAGTTACCTCCGGCAAATCCAGTCCTTCCCTAAGCAGATTAATTCCTACAATTACATCAAACTCCCCCAGTCTTAAAGACTGCAAAATATCTGATCTTTCCAAAGTAGCAATATCAGAATGTAAATAATGCGCTTTAATCCCCTGCTCCTTTAAATAATCTGATAAATCTTCTGCCATTCTTTTAGTCAAAGTTGTGATCAAAACTCTTTCTTTGTTCGCAACTCTCTTTGCTACCTCAACCATGACATCCTGTATCTGGTCTTGAGTAGGACGGACGCTAATTTGCGGGTCCACAATCCCTGTCGGTCTGACCAACTGTTCGACCACCACACACCCGGTGTGGGTTTGAGTTGACACACCGGGTGTGTGTCCTGGACAGGCCAATGATAATTCATAATCATCCGGAGTAGCTGACACATAAACAGACTGATTTATCCGTCTTTGAAATTCATCAAATTTTAAGGGCCGGTTATCTAAAGCAGAAGGCAGCCTAAACCCAAAATCTATTAACGTTTCTTTGCGGGATCTGTCCCCGTTATACATACCTCTGATTTGAGGTAAAGTAATATGTGATTCATCTATAATTAATAAGTAATCTTTTGGGAAATATTCCATTAAAGTATAAGGAGGGTCACCTGGGTTTCTACCATCAAAATACCTGGAATAATTCTCAATTCCGTTACAATAGCCAAACTCCTGAATCATCTCCAGATCATATCCGGTTCTCTGCTCTATTCTCTGCGCTTCCAACAATTTATTGTGTTTTCTTAAATCTTTAATCCTTAATCTTAAATCTTCTTCAATTTGTTTCATAGCCGGAATTAATCTTTGCTCCGGAGTTATATAGTGTTTGGCAGGATAAATACTGATGGTTTGAGGTGTAGGAGTTACAGAGCCTGTCAAAGGATCTAAAACAGAAACCCGCTCTATTTTATCCCCTAACAGTTGAATTCTAATTGCCTGCTCAGCATAGGAGGGAAAAATATCAATCGTATCCCCTTTTACCCTGTATGTTGAACGTTTAAAATCAATGTCATTTCTTACGTAAAACATTTTAGTTAGCATCTTTAAAATTGATTCAAAGCCAACTCTAACTCCCTCCTTGATTTCTAAAAGCGCTCCTTTATATTCCACAGGGTTACCTAAGTTATAAATGCAGGAAACCGAGGCCACAACCACTACATCACGGCGGGTCATTAAAGAAGTAGTGGCAGAAAGACGAAGCTTTTCAATTTCTTCATTAATTTGTGTTTCTTTTTCTATATAAGTATCGGATTGAGGGATATACGCTTCAGGCTGATAGTAGTCATAGTAGGATACAAAATATTCCACGGCATTGTTTGGGAAAATAGACCTGAATTCCTGGGCCAGCTGACCTGCTAAGGTTTTATTGTGGGAGATCACCAGAGCTGGACGCTGGACAGCTTGAATTACATTTGCCATGGTAAAAGTTTTACCGCTACCCGTAACTCCAAGCAAAACTTGGTGTTGCTGACTAGAATTCAACCCCTTTACAAGCCTTTCTATAGCTTGGGGCTGATCTCCTGTAGGCTTAAAATTGGAAGCAATCTGGAATTTAGACATAACAACTCATTATACCATTGTCTGAATAAAACCCGAAAGACTATATTGACGTTATTTGATATAAAAGATACCAGTTGACAAGTTCGGGATAAATTTGGTATTGTTTTGGTATGCCTATAACTTTATACCGCAGACAAAAAGAGATTTTAGATTTCCTTAAACAATACATCAATAAATATGGCTATTCCCCTACTTTAGGAGAAATTGCAAATGCAATCGGTGTTTCCTCCCTAGCTACAGTCCACGAACATTTGCAAACTTTGGTCCAAAAAGGGGTAATTAAAAGGTTTGAAGGAGCAGTCAGAGGCATTGAAGTTTTGGATCAAACTGTTGCTTCGCATTTACAGGGTGTTGAACTGCCCATCCTAGGTTATATTGCTGCCGGCCAGCCCATCATGGCGTATACTGACCCGGATGCTTCCATTAAAGTAGCGCCATCCATGGTTTCAGGTAAAAGAAGATCATACGTTTTGCAGGTTAAAGGGGATTCTATGATTGAGGATGGAATATTAGACGGCGACTATGTCATTATTGAAGAGCAGAAATTAGCCAATGACGGCGATATAGTGGTAGCTTTACTGGATAATGGTTTGGCCACTTTAAAAAGATTTTTCAGAGAAGTAGATAGAATCAGGCTTGAGCCTGCCAATTCCTCCATGCAGCCAATCTATGCTACGGATGTAAAAATTCAAGGTAAATGCGTCGGAGTAATCAGAAGATTTCAATAGATGATTATTTTTTAGATGCACTTTTGACAAAACCTTCAAAGGCTGTGACAATAAAATGGAAGGAGATGGTATATAATGGATACTCAAGTGAAATGTCCAATGTAATGCTAGAAATACTATGATAAGAATTAAAATTATCACTGGTTCGGTGCGTCCTGGAAGATTTAATATCCAACCAGCTACCTGGATCTATGAAATTGCTAAAAAAAGAATAGATATGGAGGCAGAACTGCTAGATTTACTCAACATAAACCTACCCTTTCTTGACGAGTCAGTCCCGCCCTCTCAAAGGCAATATTCAAAAGGACATACTAAGAAGTGGTCAAAGATAATTAAAGAAGCTGATGGCTTTATCTTTGTTACTCCGGAATACAATCACGGCGTATCGCCAGTATTAAAAAATGCCGTAGATTATTTATTTTACGAATGGCACTATAAACCAGTCAGTTTTATCAGTTACGGATCTTTAGCAGCAGGATCAAGGGCTGTTGAGCATTGGCGGGGTATAGCTGCTGAAATAAAGATGTATGATTTAAGAGAACAAGTTATGCTATCCAATTACTGGGAAAACTTAGATGAAAATGGTAAATACCAGTTTAATGATGCTCACGAAAAATCCGCTAATACAATGCTTGACGCTCTTACCTTTTGGGCAAGGAAAATGAAAGAAGCAAGGGCAGAGTTACAAAAACAATGAACAAGTTCTTGCTCCAAAGTAGAGGAAAAAGTTAATTATGAAAAAGTATTCAGTTATTTTTTCTGTCTCCTATGAAAATCTCCCACATCAAAGACAGTATATAAATCGCTTGAATTTTTAATTATCTTCACTCGATACTGATTATTAATTTTGAATGAACCAATTCCATTCTTTTTATCAATGAATATGAAATCAAGAAACCTATAACTTGGGTCGGTTATGAAATAGGCCCTTTGCTTTTCATAGGATTTCCACAAACCTAAGAATTTAATTTTATTTTTCGCTTTTTTGTTCTCTTTTACTGTCCTCATACTCTGGAAGCTCAGAAAGCCCCTCAATGGTGCTATCTATTTCTTCGGCAGAGTAATCTAATTTCTCTAAATCTTTCCTTATTTTACTAAGAGGAGCAAAAGAAAAAACTGGTATATCCGAATGAGTTATAGTCTTACGCTTTAATTTAACCACCATCCTGTTTTTTTCAGGAATATAATCCACATATTTAATTTTTGACTTATTTATTTTTAATCTTCTTTCGCTTTCGTTATCTATGATAGATTGATTATGTATAAAATCCCAAGGCATTACATTAGTCATACTTCTTAATCCCTCCTTTTTCTTTTCCTTTTTCATGAGCATGATTTGTCGCTAGGATTAAATCTGCTAATTCTAACCCCACTGGTTTTGGAAGCGTTACCCGAGATACAATTTGGCCAGTCGTACGAAGATTTTCTTAGGAATTTTTGGAGCTGACGAATTTGGCGCGGACGAGTAGACGTGATTCATCAAAAACCCCGTCGCAGGTAAACATTGTTAAGTCATCTCTTTGAATTGAAATCAGCTTCCCTGTTTGTCTGGGCTCTATCTCCTCTTTTAGATAAACCTCATAAGTAAATTTGTCGTCTTGATTATCTGATACTTCAATCAAATCCCCTTCAGTAAGATTTATTAAGTCCGCAAATAGTCCCGGCCTTTTATGCCCATATAAAACTGTATTAAACCCTTCTCCTAATTCTCCGCTGGTAGGCAGGTATAAAATTTCATTGTCAGATAAAATCCACTCCCCATTAATGATTCCCCCGCGGACAATATCCGCATCAACTCCTATTTTGGAGATTCTAATATGGCTTGGCTCAGACGCAACCTGTTCCTTACCAGCTTGAGTTTGTTGCGGCTTTAGATAATTTGGAGTTTTAAAAAACCCAGTTAAAAAAATAACAAAACCAATAATAATTAGTATTGGGGGGAACTTTAAGCCCATTTACCCTTGGCATAGCCTAATAACCCTAATCCGGAAATTATAATACCTGCAGCCTTCAAAAGATTGGCAATCAGTTGATCAAATACTCCGGTCGGCGCTAAGGCTTGTGCGCCTAAAACCTCGCCTTGTTGCGCTTGAGCCCCTAAAACTGCAGGTGCAGGAGTAGAAGTTGGAGTTGCCGCCGCGCCCAAAACTGCTCCTTGACCTGGTGTAGGAGTTGGTGTCGGCGTAGCCGCAGAAGAAGGAGTAGGTGTGGGAGTCGAACTTGTATCTGAAGGATAATCGGCATCTCCTGAAATTAAGATGTCGCTTTCATGTCCGGCTCTGGGGGCGCCATCTGTATTGAAGTGACCGCCTTCTGCATTAGAGCTCACTGTAATCTTTACAAAAGTATTAGACTCGCTGCCTGTACCATGGCATATTGTTACTTTATCATTATTTTGTGCATTAACTACAGTGTTTTGGGTTATTAAAATAGTGTAAGGAAACAGGAAGATCTGTTATACTAATCTTTAATGCATTTTGACCTTATACCTCTGATTAAAACTGCCGGATATTTGGGGGTTTTTACAATAGTTTTTTTGGAGTCGGGATTACTGATCGGATTTTTCTTTCCGGGAGATAGTCTGCTTTTTACTGCCGGCTTTTTGGCTTCACAAGGATACTTGGATATCAGTGTTTTAATAATAGGTTGTTTTATCTTTGCAGTTTTAGGAGACAGTATTGGTTATTATATTGGTAAAACATTCGGTCCTAGGATTTTTACCAAAGACGATTCTATTTTTTTTCAAAAAAGGCATTTGGAAAGAGCACAAAAGTTTTATGACAAACATGGGGGTAAAACCATTATTTTAGCCCGGTTTATTCCGGTGATCAGAGCCTTTGCTCCGGTTGTGGCAGGCGCCGGAAAAATGGACTATAAAAGGTTTGTCACGTTTAACTTGGCAGGCGGAATTTTATGGGCAATCGGCGTAACTTTGGCAGGTTACTTCTTAGGAAGCTTGATTCCTGATGTTGATAAATATCTTCTGCCCATTATTGGACTAATTATTATTGCCTCTGTTTTACCTGCGCTACATCATATTTTGGTTGATGCGGAAATCAGAACCAGTTTATTAAGAAGAATAAGAAAATGACAAATGCTATACCTTATCCCCACACCGATTGGTAACTTAAAGGATATCACCCTGAGGGCATTAGAAACCTTAGAATTAGTAGAAGGTATAATTTGTGAAGACACCAGACGAACCTCCCAGCTACTCAACCATTATCAAATAAATAAGCCGTTATTAGTCTTGAATGACTATAATGAAGTAGGCCAACTTCCTAAAATTTTATCAGCTTTAACGTCGGGCCAAAATTTAGCCTTAGTTTCAGATGCAGGCACGCCTTTAATTTCTGATCCTGGATATAAGTTAGTCAGAGAATGTATTGCTCAAAATATACCTGTTGATTCCCTACCCGGGCCTTCTTCAGTCATCACAGCTTTAACACTTTCAGGGCTTCCGCCTGATAAATTTTTCTTCTTAGGCTATCCTCCTGAAAAACCGGGCAAAAGAGTAGATTTCTTTAAAAAATTATCTACAACTTACAACCTACTCCCTGCCACCTATATAATGTTTGTTTCTCCTCATAAATTACTGCGAGTCTTAGAAGGAATGAAGGAGGTTTTAGGGGATATAGAGGTAGTTTTGGCAAAAGAGCTAACTAAAGTTTATCAAAGCGTACAGACTAAAAAGATTTCCAAGTGGCTTGAAAAACTAAAATCCCCCAAAGGTGAGTATATTTTACTATTTCGGTGAATATAATTTTACTTTTGTAATTTCATTGGAATAAATCATCTTCCACTCCTTAAATTCCTTCGGCAGTTGGCCTTCTTTGACAGCAATATAGTTAAACTTGTCTCCCACCTTAACCCAGGAATCATCAATAAAAGGAAAGTTCACGTAATACAAATTATGGAAGCCGTAAAGCAGTACTTTATCATCCAGTTTTATCTTTTTTGCAAAATAGCCGTCAATATCTGCAAAATTTCCATAATTAAATTCTAGGTGCTTGCTTAAAAAAGCTTCTTTATTTTCCCTACCCAAGACATAACTAATGTACCTCTGATTTGCCATCCCCCTAAAAAGGATGGTAATAAAGGCAATAAATAATATAAATGCTACTGATAGTCTAAAAAATATTTTTTGTGTCTGCAATAAATTCAGAGTTAAAACTACAAGCATTGAAAGTACCGGTAAAAACGGGATTAAAAATCTGCCCCCTCCTGTTCTGGGAGTTAAATACCATACAATAACTGACAAGACGGAAAAATAAAAAAATACCCGCTCTTTGGCATTAAACTTTTTAAAAATTAAAAAAGATAAGGGTAAAAAAACTATATAAACAGGAGATATTGGATCCGCCGCATGAGTAAAAACCTCCCAGATATCTTGAAAAAAATTAACCGGACTCAAAGTAGGGATACGAGTATTACCTTGTAAGTCATTGGAAAACAAAGGATAAAACGGATTTCCCCTATTCATAAAGGCATGAATAAACCAAGGTAGCGGTACCAAAATTGCAAAGCATATATAGGTAACCATATTTTTAAATATTTTGATAATGGGATCTTTTAATTTAAACGAGTAAGCGAAAATAAAGATTAATAAAAGCCCTAATGTTCCGAAACTTAAAAGCTTTGTACTGATTGCCAAACCTATTATTAACCCTGAATAAACAAACCATTTTAATTGCCTGTCTTCAATCCATTTCACAATCCCCCAAAAAGCTAACAGTTCAAAAAACGTCCGAGAGAGTTCTGTGTACGCAGTGATCGATTCCCAGGCAACCACCAAATTGCCATAAAAAACTATAACTGCAAGAAGCGAAAACTCAGTAGTCAAGAAATGCTTGACGATTTTATAAATGCTCAGACAAATCCCCAAACCGAAAATGAAATGTACGATTTTTGCTAAAATTTCCGAGTGCAGCGCCAAAGATGCCAAATATAGCATCTCTGTTAACTGAGGCATGACAGAGTAATAAAGCGTACCCCCGGGAACAAAGTAAAAGGAGCCATTTTGCAAATACAATTTTGGTAAGGTCAAATGATACCAAAGTGCATCGAACGCCAGTTCAGGCCCTAAAACCCCTATCAAGTTTATAAATCCAAGTAAGAATAGAGTAGCAATTAATATATAAAAGAATGCATTTTGACGGTTAAACCGTCTTAGGGATATTTTCCTCCATCCTAAATTCTTTCTAAAAATAACAAGTATAGTTAAAGCAAAAATTAAAGTCGTAATTAATATTATTCCTTTTGACAAAAACCCCAATAGTCCAAGAAATAAAATCAGATAACCATATAAACCTATAAGGATAGCGGTATTAAACATTTACCTCCTCTACAAAACAGGTAATTTATATAGATTGTGAGTTGCAGAAGCATCCAAATATAAAACAATGTATGTAAAATCCATCTAGACATTTTTACCTTAGGAGCTCCTTCTTAAAATGATTCTTTTTTCTACTTGATTTAATAAACCATAAACAGAATGAACCTCATATCTTTCTATTACCACTCCATATACACCTTTATCTATTAGAAAATGCAAAACCTCCGTGTTTAAAACAATTGAACCGGTAGCCAGGAATCTAATTTTGGATTTATGCAATAACTTTACTCCGTCTTCCAAAAACTTAATTAGGCCATCAACCTGATATTTGTAAAAGGCTAAATTTTCCTCTTTCACATCGAAACCATTTAAATGTGCTATTAATTCATCTAAATTTATCACCACTCCATCCAGTCCTACCAGCAGATATTGCTCCAAATTTATAATGTTTTCCGGCACACAAATTTCCAACCAAAGCTGCATGGATCTTTTTCTTGATAATTTCTTAACTGCTAAATTTCTTTTCAGTTGTAAAAATTCATTTAAGCTTCTAACAAATGGAACAACAATATGAACATTTAATAAATTCTTTTTATGTCTGGCAAAATCTAAAGCATCTATTAGCGGATCAAGCAGGCTTTTTTGATGCAGTAACCGTAAAGCACCTCTGATTTTTCCTTGATTTTCTGCTATATCAGCCAGTTTAAAAAGAACAGGCTGCATAGGAAAAGATATTGCACTTTCTACTAATTTAAAAACTAAATTTTCAAAAGAATCCTGCGGTTTTTCTAAGTTGCATATCTTACCTGAATCTATATATACTCCATCCACATTTTTTTCTATGGTAAAACCTGTTGACAAATCCAAAAATACCTTCACAACAGACCTTACTTCAGGCATACCCTTACCCACACCAGCCTTACCCACACCAGGTGTGTCGTAGGTAGACACCTCGGGAATTAAAAATGTGCTAGAAACTGGAGTATAGGGTAATACTCTAGATAATTTAATTCCATTGTCCAGTATCCATTCATATTCCTTGGGAATAAACAATTTTTTATTGGCTAAGTTGACAATTTCTAAAATTTGCTTTTGATCCATCGGATGAAGGCTATGAGAATCAACTTTTATCACTACATCATCTTGTAAAGGATCAAAAAAAGCTTTACCAAAAGACTTTAATTTACGGGTAAAAGTCACAACCTGAGGGTTTAAATCTTCAGTTACCCCGGGATAAAATCCCCCATGCCAAATTCTCCTTTTTATTTCCTCAATCCAATTTTGTAAAAGCGCTTGCCAAAGGGATTTTGTGCCTTTATACACCTCTCCATTTAGTAGAAAATTTTTGTGTTTTTTTGTTTCTTTTTCCAAAATCTGAGGGACCGGGATAGAATTAATTTCCTTTTTCACTAAAGTCAAGCTTTGTTCAAACACTTCTTTGCTGCCAAAGTCGTAGTGTTCCAAAATTGTTTTTAATTTTAAATGCGGGGGAGTTACTACTATGCTTGAAGCAACCGGCAAACCTACCCTGGCTAGCTTACCTAAGGCCACGTTTAAATTACCAAAAATCGGAGCATCGGTATCTGTTAATAATTTAATGGGCAGCGCTTCAATCATAAGTCAAAACTCAAAATTGTAACTTCACACTATCCCCTACCTGAATATTTAATTTCTGAGCCATTCCCCCATTTAATTCCAAAACTTTATCTACTTCTACTTTAGCAGAATAGATAGGTAACTGCGAATCCTTTTGGTTGGGTGATGGGGGAGAAACATTTGCTAAAATATCTACTACCTTATCATCTTTAATCCAAATAAAATCTAGGGGGAAATTTAGTCCCTTCATCCAGAAAGGATATTTATCCGGTCTTTCAAAAACAAACAACATACCCAGATCCTGCGCTAAACTGGTGCGGCCTCCCAAACCCTTACTTCTTTTAGGAGGAGTATCCGCCACCTCAACTTTCAAAACTATGTTATTAATTTGCAAATTGGCAATTTTGGGTGTTTGAGGCAAAAAGGGTAAATCGATATTGCCTGTAGTACCTGCATTAAAAATATACAGTCCGATTACAATGACTATTAAAAGAAATACTGTTTGGATAGTAAATTTTTTCATTAATATAGTAAGTTTATCATAATCCTTAGCAGCCGCCCCATAAACCTCTTTTTTGCCCGCGTGCCTGCCTTTCTGCCTGTAAAAATTGCTCTGTAAATTTGACATCAGGAGGATAAGTTAAACTTTTGGCAAACCCTTCTCTTATTAAATAGTCATTCACAAAAAGTGTTTGTCCGTTTTCCAAAGGCAAATATACATATCTGAGCAATCTATTATATTTATCTGTCTCGGAAACATCCTTTTGTAAAATTACTTCTTTATTTAAAAGTAATTTCTTAGTCACATTAGAGGCCTCTTTACCAAAACAGCCAACAGGACGACGAGGATCTACAGTCTCCGGAGTGTCCACTCCAATTAAACGAACTTTGTTACCATTTTCCAATTCAATTGTATCCCCATCAATCACCTTGGGAATTAGCGCCCTCTCTCCTTCTAAAGATTCCACTGCAGATTGGGTTGCAATTGGTTCTTGCCTATTTTCCACCAGGGGAGTGAAACTGGGCTTTAAACCGAACCAAAGTAGACTAAAACCTATGATGGTTATTAACAAGCTAGTTGCTACTAATAGTTTAGCGCCGTTCATTTTTGAGATTAGTTAGTAAACACCTGCACAAACATTTCCCCGTAAATTCCTCCATTTATTATCCCTACCCCTACCCTGGAAAAATCTGTTGATAAAATATTGGCTCTATGACCCTCTGAATTCATAAACCCTTTATGAGCAAGTTCTATGTCCGGAGCATAAGCTAAGTTTTCCCCAATTACTAAAAAATCTACTTGTAAATTTTCAGCTCTGTCAGCTACAGTCTGATTTTCCGGAGAATAATGGGAAAAATAACCTCTTGCAAACATATCTTTAGCATGTACTCTAGCCACCTCTACCAGTTTAGCGTCAAAAGTTAAAAGCTTTATTCCCCTGCTCACTCTTTCTCTATTTATTAAATTAAACATGACAATTTCAGATTTTACATCTGCACTAACGCCGGTAGTTTGGAATCCCAGGTTTACCTTCTCGTTAATCTCAGGCTTTATGGTTAAAAAGGTTAAAGAATCATTGGTAAAGACGTCAAAAACTTGTTTTAAGGGTTGCTCTAATTTATAGGCATTTTGTAAAATCCGGCTGCCTATTTGAGAATCCAATACCCCCTTTTTAATAACAGGCTGAATAGGAAAAGTGGCAATCATCACAAGTAAAAAAGCCACAAATATTAACCCTCTTAAAAAGGCAGGCAAAACGGAAAGAAAATCAAAACTTTTAAATCTTAAAATAGTTTCTTTGGATATCAATAATCTAACTATTAAGTAAAATATTGTTTCGGATATAAACCAAATTACCATAAACCCCAAAACTAAACTCAAGCCATGTGGCGCTCTAAATTGAGTTTCAAGAAACCTAGCCGGCAAGTTATAAAAAGTAAGTGAAGAAAACGAGGCTAAAAGAAAGCTTAATAAATCTAAAAACTCCAAAACAAAAGGCCGTCCTAAAGCGCCTAAAACAAATATCACTAAAAAAGCTGCAACAGTAAAATCTACCCAATTTCCCATTATTTAATCACCCCCCTTGATTCTGCTTGCCCTAATAGCATTAATAATCACTGTGACATCAATCACCTCCTGCAATCCGGCTCCCAAAATAGGGGGAATAAAACCAAAAGCAGCAAGGACCATTCCTGCCAAACTTAAACCGATTCCTCCTACTATGGATTGCATAGCAATTTTAATGGTTTGTCTGGCAATACTGTATGTAGTCCCAATTGAGGAAAATTCGCTTCCCAGAAATACTACATCTGCTGCCTCTGAGGCTGCAGTTTGTTCTTCATTGGAAAAAACAATCCCTACATCCGCAGCTGCCAAGGCCGGGGCATCATTAATGCCGTCCCCTATCATAGCTATCACCTTCCCCTCCTTTCTTAACTTATTTATCTCTGCCAACTTATCCTCCGGTTCATATTCAGCCCTGAATTCTAACCTCTCCCCTAATTTTTGAATTAATTTTTCTGCTTCCTGTTGCTTATCTCCTGTTAAAATCAGCAAATTTATTCCCTGGTTTTTAAAGTAATCAATTACATCCCGGGAATCTTTTTTTATTTCATCCTCAAATTCAAAAACAGCCAGGTTTTTGCCTTTGGAGCTTAAAGCAATCGCCATCCCCTGATCTTCTTTTAACTTAGATAAGGTATATTTTTGACCCTCTACTACTGCTGAAATTCCTTTGCCTACAATTTCTTCCACCTCTTTCGCATGTAAAATCGGAGTATTCAAATTCCTGGCAAAATCCACTACTGCTTTAGCCAGGGGATGCAAAGAATTTCTTTCAATCGCGGCGGCAATTCCCAGTATTTCATTTTGATTTAAATTTTTAGATAAAATTTGTAAATTCTTAAGCTTTGGTTTACCTATAGTAATAGTGCCGGTTTTATCAAACACCAGCATATTAATTCTTGAGAGTAATTCCAATGAAGCTAATCTCTTGACAATAATTCGCTTTTTGGCGGCAGCATTGACTCCGCCAAGCAAGGCAACCGGAGTGGCAATAATCAAAGGACAGGGAGTGGCAATAGCCAGTACCGCCAAAACCCTTGTTAAATTAAAGTCGGAAGCAAACAAGGCAAAACCGGCTATCGCCAAAGTAATCACAGTAAAATAGCCGCTGTATTTATTGGCCAACCTTACCAAAGGCGACTTTTCTTCTTGAGCCTGTTTGACCAACTCTATAATTTTGTTGTAAGTGGAATTTTCCTCTGTTCTGGCCACCCTTAAGGCTAGAGGCGAACCCATATTAATAGTGCCGCTGAAAACTTGATCCCCTTCTACCTTTTCCACAAACTGGGCCTCGCCTGTTAAGGAAGACTCGTCTAGGAAAGTTGAGCTGCTTATTAAATTACCATCTAAAGGTATTACTTCGCCTTTTTTAATAAAAATCTCCATTCCTTTTTGAATATCTTTAACCCTTGCCTCTTGCCCGGGATGGTCATTTTCCCAAAGAGTAACCTTATCAGGAATTCTTTCTGTTAGTTTGGTTAAGGACTCACGGGCTTTGTTGGCAGCATAGCTTTCCAAATTCCTGCCGCTGGCTATCATCAAAGCCAAAATCAAAGCCACCAAATGTTCACCTGTATATAGGGAAACCGCGATTGCCAAAATGGCAATGTAATCCAGAACAAAATGCTTTTTTGAAATAGAATGAAAACTTTCCTGAAATAGTTGAAAGCTACCCAAGAGGGTAAAAACCCAAGCTGCATAAACTGCCAAGATATCTTGATGAACAAACTTTAATCCTAAATACAAAAAAATCCCCAATAAAACCGCCACCGGCGCCACAAATTGCCTAATTAATGGGACTATCCTATTAATACTCATCTATCTAATTGTAATCTAAAGCCAAAAAAAGAAAAGCGGAAGTTAGTAAGAGAGGGTATAATATGGAAATGGATGAGGAACGAGAAGATATATCTGGGAATGTAGCCCCCAGAGAAGTTACCAGAGGAGGCAAAACCAGAGAAGAATTGCGGCTGACTGTAGACTACCTGCCTAATCAAGCTAGAGAACTTCTATCAGCTGTTTCAGCAATCAGGATAATTTTGCCTACATCAGTTGGAGAACCTAAGACCAACCTAATTATAGCCGGGGACGGTTTACTTAGGGCTGATGTCTATTTAGTCAAACTTCCTAATGATTTGTGGGTACTATATTCGATATGCCCTACTGCTCAAAGTTCCTTACTTGTTCCCATTCAAGAACCATTCCAAAATTGGCTGGATAATTTACCCTCCATGGATTTAAACCCCTTTTCGCGTCTTAAACCCGGGGAAAGTATCTCCTACAGAGTAAATCTTTTTGATCAAGCTTTTAAGAAAAATAAAATTCAGGTAATCGCTGAACGGGGGAAAAATTTATTTGATCATACACTTACTATGATGTACAACCCTAGGAAAGGGAAACACGACATATTCGCTCAATTAACTAAAAAAGATAGAGGTAGCTGGGTAATGGAAGGGCTAGAGCACAAATTGCATTTGCAAAAATAACTCCGATTACTCAACCACCTCTTCACCTTCAAAGGCAACATCAGATTGATCCCCACTAGTCTGTGAATCCTCTGCTGTAGGAGCGACGAAAGTAAAATCAGCTAAAACTTTACTGTAAACTTTATTCCAAAAATCCTCTTCAATTTTGGGCATTTCGATTGTAAAAAGCACTCTGGAATCTAAAGCTCCGAGTAATAATCTATCCTCAGTTTTTATTTCCATTGCTTTTAAATTTCCCAATTTGACCTCTTTTGGAGTATTTTTGGAGTTACCTTTGTTAACCTCTAGCCAATCATCCAAAGAAGAAAAAGTAGTGTCGGATATCTTTAGGGCTAAATTACCGTCTACATCTTTTGAGCTAAGTCGTATATCTGCATAGAAGCTAGGATTTTCTGTTTCATTTTTTGTCAATGAAAGATTATCCGGATAATCAAAGGTAAAGCCCGAAGGATCATTATAAGTTTTTAAAATTTCTGAAGGAACAATTTTGCTATCAGATTGGTTGATACTGCCAGTTATCAAAGGATTCTGTTGCGGACGATATATGATAAACACTACTCCTGCTATTAAAGCTAAAACCAAACCTGTTAGTATTGCAGTTTTTTTATCCATTAATTTTGAGTATAGCATAGGTTTTTTGACTATAGTCAATTGAGTATGTTAGTCTAATAATAGTCGAAGGATTAAATCTTAAGATTTCTCGTACATTCATGAAATTGAATGTACGAGAAATGACATGGATATGAACAAATGCCTTGTTCTGCTTATTACCCTATTTTCTTTATTCTTATTTGTCAGCAAAGCAGAAGCAAAAACTTTACCTCAGGCTCTAAAGGCCGGACAAAAAACAACAGTAGTCAGAAAAAATGTTGGGGCAGGTATTAATGTTTCCGTAAAATTACGTGCAGACAGAAGAGCAGTGATAGTCTATTTTTCTAACTTACAAAACGCATCTTTAGTTTCTTACTTTCTCACCTACAAAACTGATGTTCAAGAAGAAGGAGCTATGGGTGGGATTAAATTAACCGGTTCATCAACCGCCAGCCAAGAGCTGCTCTTTGGCACCTGCTCCAACAATGTCTGCAGGTATCATACAGGTATAAAGATTGCCAGATTGGAAGTTTCTTATACTGCTAAATCAGGCAAAAAATACCTTAAAAAGTATAAAATTAAAGTCTAAGGGTTACAAAGACTACATGCTTAATGCTGTTTTCACATCATCCGCATTATCATAGCTTCCTTCCGGCAAGTTTTCCATGAACCACTTTTTATCCTCATCCGATATACCTGACATCTTATTACAAGCTTCTACCAAATTTTGCTTGGAAGCAGGATAGTCAACATGATCCATATGAGCTACCATTGCAGCCTTTTGCTTAGGCATATTCATTTCATCCATTTAAAATCACCTCCTCACTATTAAACTATTAAAACATTCGCAAGTGAGAAAAAAGATAGATTTAAGTTAAAGTTAAATAAGAAAGGGCATAGTACGTGGCTTTTGCCCTGTCAACCATGAATCCCTTGTTTCTAATAAATCCCTCCCCGCAGCTTGCTGCGGGGAACTGACCCCTAAAAAGAGATTAGACATAAACCTCCACAGTCTTTTTAACCTGTGCTTGTGTTTTTCTGCTCCAGGAACTTCCCTTACCATTTCAG
>MFCX01000023.1:0-26710 GCA_001777055.1 Candidatus Daviesbacteria bacterium RIFCSPHIGHO2_02_FULL_39_12
CTACATTACCTTCTACAAACAGTCCTGAGGTGGGAGCTGATATACCTTGATAGTTATTAGATATATTAACTGAACCAACCACAGATAGAGGATTATTAGCTGTGGTTGTGCCTATACCCACATTGCCTGTTATATATGTATTATGGGCAACAATATTATTCCCTACAAAATTATGGGTATTGGCAATTTGTATATCATAAACTCTCTCTTCTTTTTGGCGCTTGATTGAAACAATTCTCTCAAATTGAGGCTTGCCATTTGCTCCAACAGCGGCAATCATCTGTCCGCTTTTAAGTTGGGAAACTTTGGTCCACTTGCCCTCCTTGACAAACGGATAAACTTGTTGTAGTATAGGCATACCGTCTAAAAAGCGGTTTTGAGCGGCCCTTCGGGGCCTATTTTTATGGCTTGATTTCATGAAAGGCAAATCCCGGAGATCAAGGTAGAGATCAGCAGCTTTTCGCAGTTCCCTTGCTGTTCTTCTCCAGGGTGAGATAACTATTACCTTCTTGCCCAGTTCCTGCAGTTTTTCCACCATGTAAGTAAAATCAGAATCTCCTGAAAATAGCGCTAAGGTATCAAAGCTGTCTTTTTGTAAGGCTGCATCAAAAGAAATCTCCACATCAAAATTAGCTTTATGCTCATCATCCTGGCCATGCTTTTTAATAATTTTGGCCAGCTTGGTGATAATTTCTGCTCCTAAAATATCCAAATAGCCCAGGAAGCGTCTTTGCCCTGAGGTTTCAAAATCAACTGTGTAATAACGGAAGTCAACTTTTTCTTTGTTGGGGAAGAATGTTTTGATTATATCTTTGTAATCAAAGGTCAGGTGATTAAGTTTGGCGCTTATCTCTAAGTTGGCAGCATCAACAAAAACAGCAACTTTACCCGGATTTATTTTGGGCGCTGCCAGGTATGGGTGATTACCGGTTGTGCTGATAGTCTTTCCGGTGGCCGTTGTCAGTTGGTAGATTTCCTTTTTACCCATGTCCAGCAGTTTCTCAACTTTTTGGACAACGAACTCTCCGCTTCTTTCATCAAGGGTAAGGATTTCATCTCCTTCTTTAATATCTTTAATCTCTACTTCATCCCACTCATCAATAAGTCTTCCGTCTTCTGTCTTCCGTCTTCTGCGGCGGCGCAGTTTCGTATCTCCAGTTACACACTGTCCCACAACATGCAGATTAGCCAGAGGGGAGGTAGTCCCAACTCCAACATTGCCTGATGAATTAATTACTGTAGCGGATGATCCGGTATTGACTTGAAAGATTTGAGATGGAGCAGATGTGCCTATGCCTACCCTGGTATTTGATAAATCTAAATTAAGCAGTGACCCTGCAGCAGAAGTGGTATCCCTAAACTGTGCGACATCATTATTTAAGTCTATTAATAAATCATTATCTCCGGAGGTGGAATCTGTTAATCTCAAGGTGGGGTTGGCATTAGAAATATCAAATAGTGAACCAGGGGAGGCTGTCCCGATTCCCACATTACCTCCTCCAGCGATGTACATTCTTGAAGTACCAGTCGTAGTAGTAGTATTGGTGGCAGTATTGAAGGAGATAGATGTAACAACGTTCATAGTAGATCTGCCTCCGCCTAAAGTCATTGATCCGTTGTCAGAAAAAACTAAACCATAGGGTTCTTCCCCAGCAGTATTGTGACGAGCTGATAGCCCCCCGAATCTACTAGTGTTATTAGCCTGTATATCTCCAGTCATAAAGACCGGACTGCCTTGGTAGCTGAAGATAAACGGAGGATCAGTAGTGTCCCCCAATCCCACAAGAGAATTCCCATCTTTCATTATATGAAATTGATATTGAGGACTGCTAAAGCCAATGCCTACATTGCCAGAGGAGGTAATTACCACAGGATTGGAGGAGTTGGTATTTACTTGGAAGGTTGCTGATGGGGCAGATGTGCCTATACCCAGCCTGTTATTAGTATTATCCCAGTAATAGTTTGATGTATTTTGTGAGACTTGACCATTATCTCCTGCAAACAATGCTCCTCCGGCAGTTAAATTAGTTAAAGATAAACTAGGAGTAGACACTCCGCCATTTAGTATGGATAATCCTGTGACTGTGAGTGATGCTCCAACTCCCAGATTACCGGTAAAGTTACCAGTGCCTGTGACATCTAAGGTAGATGAAGGAGTAATATCCCCTACCCCTAAATTACCTGAGGCATCAATGGTGATCCCTGAGGTGGCAGATCCTCCGGTAACAAGTCCAATGGTATTTGAAGATAATCTGTATAACCCTGAGTCTAAATCATCTGTAAAGGTTAGAGAAGGAGCAGTAGCTGTGCCGTCTGCCAGCTTTATCACTCCGGATATGGCAGGGGAAGAAGCTAAAGACAGGGTAATGGAGGAACCTAAGCTAACATCTCCTCCTCCTGATAAATTAGTCCCGGCTGTGACAGTGACTTTGGCATTGCTTAATGCAGAGTTTGGGATACTGGTTAAAGTATTAGATGATCCGGAGATTGATTTATTAGTTAATGTCTGAGTAGTATCTAATCCGACAAGGGTGGTGGTGACATCAGGTAAAGTAATCACCCGGGTTCCGGTTGGAGTCCAGGTAAGCGTACCTGTATTTGCAGAAGACGACTGAAAAACTAATTGGTTTTTAGTCTCAGATAAATTAAGAGCAGAAAATGCGGGAGTAGAAGTAGTTGATAAGTTTTGATCTAGTGTGGAATCTTTTGTCACAGTTAAACTGGCATTATTACTTCCCAGCAGCTTTAAACCATTGATTAAATTTTTAACTGTCAAACTGCCTTCAATAGTGGTATCTGAGTTAATTTGCAAATATGTGGCAGGGGAAGTGGCAGCCAGGACTGATTCTTTACCCATGCCATAATTGACACCATTGTCATCCCGTCTAATAATAAGTAAGCCTGTTATTATAATGGTAAAAAGAAAAGAGAAAAAAATAACAGCCCCTCCGACTGCAACCGGATTTTTAGCCAGTCTGTTGATTCCAAACTGCTTCTGCCTTAATTTATCAGTCCTAATGATTAAATTTTTTACAGGTTGATCTGGTTTGATGTGAATATCAGACTGCATGCGCCGAAGTAACTGATCGGTAGGTATCGGCTTGATTGGTGCCGGATGGCGTACCAGAGTCTTTAGTATGCGTACAGAATAGAGTCTCGTGCCGCCGGGGGTGCGAAGTACTTTAATTTTCCCTTTGGCTTCCCAGCGCCTGAGGGTATCAATAGAAACCCCCAGCTTCTTTGCAGCCTCACCGATTTTTAATAATTTTTCTCCAGACGGAACTTCCTTCATGTCAAGCGTTGGTCCGTCTGTCAGGGCCACCTGTTGGTGATGCTCTTACCCTAAACCTTAGAAAATCTATGCAACCTATGCAACTTTAAGGTTATATATTCACTTTACATAGATTTACATAGATTTGTCAATGGGGCAGGAGGGTATCAAACTGGATCAGTTATTTGATGTTGGATTTTGGAAGTTTGATGTTGGAGATTAGAAGGTAGATCATGAGATTGGATGTTGGAGGTTTGATCTGTATTATCTAACTTCAAATTTCTAACTTCTTCATCCATCTTCGAACTTCTAACATCTAATTCTCTTTATCTAGTGTCTATCCTCAACATTTTGGGGTAGGGCATATGTATAGATATTAACTTTATTTTCAGTGGCAAAGATGATAGCCAAAGGTAAGTCAAACCTTAAAGGCTTTTGATTCTTAACACGGACAATAATAGGTTGTTTTTCTACTACTGTCAAAAAATTAGCATGTTGGGGCAGGATATCAAAATTTCCCTGCAAATTCCTGGAACTGATTGATTCTGCTTGAGTATCCAAAAGCAGAGACTGGGGAGAAATTATCCGGACATGAAGGGTAGGGTTAATCATAATTCAAAATTCAAAAGTCAAAAGTTCAAGTAAAAAGTTGCTAATTTCTACTTTTTAACTTTGCCTTACAAGGTCTCACCTTGCGAGGCTAAAAATCCAAATGCATAGCGCCAAAATTATGATATCATAGATTCTATGATGAAAGAATATCACAAAATACAAACTCTTTTTAAAAGAGATAGCAAGACCAAAAAGATTATTATTGGTGATTATTCCATAGTGGAATTTGAATTCCTGAAAGATAATATGTGGGTGTTTAGCGAAAAAGTTGATGGAACAAACATTAGGGTAATGTGGAATGGGAAGGATATGGTTTTTGGCGGTAAGACTGATGACGCTCAAATTCCGGCAGCCTTACTGTATAAATTACAAGAGTTGTTTGAGGGAACAGCTAAGAAGGAATTATTTAAAGAAATTTTTGCTGGAAAAGAGGTTTGTCTATATGGTGAAGGTTATGGTAGAAAAATCCAGGAAACTGGAAAGTTGTATGCTCCTGATGGTGTGGACTTTGTTTTATTTGATATTACTATTGATGAATGGTGGCTGGAAAGAAAAAATATAGAAGATATAGCTCAGAAACTAGGAGTTAAAGTCGTGCCCATTGTGGGAGAGGGGACTTTAACTGATGCAATTGAGATGACTAAAAAGGGATTTAAATCTGAGTGGGGAGATTTCTTAGCAGAAGGAATTGTGGCTAAACCTAGAACTGAGCTTAACAGTAGAGAAGGAGAGAGAATAATAACAAAGATTAAACATAGGGATTTTAAGTGAATATTGTCTTAATCTTCTAAAGTTAGGTTTTGGATAACAGAATAATCATCTTGTTCCAAACAGAAGTTTTTATATGATAAGGAAGGGTTAGTTTTAGAGAAATACCCCGAAACTTCTTGAGGATTTATCCAGTTTGTTTTTCTAAGCCCTAAGTACTCCGCAAAAGAGCATGGTTGTTTCTCCTTCCACGCTCGCAAGGTCTCACCTTGCGAGGCTAAAGCTTGTTTGTGGATATACTTTGATAAGTAGATAAACTGCCTCTCTGTTTCTACTAGGACTGCTTTATAAACTGCCTGGAACAATGAGCCAACCCTTCTATATTTACGATTAAAATACATCGTGTATCTTGTGCATAGAGATTGCATGAACTTGTCTATAGACAACGCACTTTTTTGCTTGACAAAAAAGTGAAAATGATTTGTCATGAGGCAATAGGCGAGTAGAGTAATCTCTCCGTAAAAGTTATTCAGACGAAGGAGTTTGAGGATTTTATCCTTTTCTTTATAGGAAGTATTAGGAGCAGAAAGTTTATTTTGTAGTTCACCTTCATTTTTAGGAGTTAAATAATCCTTAAGATAGGATAAAAATACACCATAGTCTTGTGCATCTTGAAAAATTGATCTTTTTTCTACACCACGGTTATAGATGTGATAATAGCTATTTTCAGCATAAACCTTGATAGAATTTTTAGCAGGCATACTTTCATAATAACATAGAGGTTCTACGCTTGCAAGGTCTCACCTTGCAAGGCTATATGATCTTGGCTTCCGCCAAGGAACCTATATTCATAAATTTGTCTGCAGGGATATTATCCAGTGTTCCAGAAAGTATCATTTCGATATCTTTTACAGTAGTTGCCAAGGGTACATAAACACCTTTTTTGCCGGTTTGTTGTTCAGTGGTGAAAAAAGGTTGGGTTAAATAATTAATAATCTTTTTGGCTCTGTTGTATAACAGTCTATTTTCCGGGGAAATTTCTGATTCACCAACTATTGCTACTATATGTGCTAGTTTGTCATGGTTTACCAGTAATTGCTGGAAAACAGTTAATGCTTTAAAGTGAGCTTCTCCCAAAAAAGCTTTAGTTAAAGTAGAGGAAGATGATTGGGAATAATCTATAGGAGGATACATACCCTTTTGGGCAACTGATCTGGATAAAACAATAGCAGTATCCAAAAGCGACATGATGGCATTAACTCCTGCATCTGTGATTTCATCTGCCGGCACATAAACATTTTGAAAAGAGGTGATACTACCGTTCTCTGTAGAGATTAGTCTATCCTCCAGACTGCTGATTTCTGTTTGCAGGGTGGCTTGATAGGCTTGCTCTGAGGGAATCGTGCCTAAGAGAGTGGCTACTTCATTGCCTGCCTGAACAAACCTGAACATATTGTCTATAAAAAACAAGACGTCTCCTTTTAATTGATCCCGAAAGTATTCAGCTTGGGCGGCGGCAGCCAAAGCTACCCTGAAGCGAATAGCCGCATTCTCATTCATCTGGCCTAAAATGATGACTGTTTTATCCAGCACGTTTGATTCTTTCAGTCTTTGAACAAGTTCCTGGCCTTCTCTAATCCTTTCACCTACACCGGCGAAAATAGAGTAGATTTGTTTAGCTTCACTCAATCCTGGTTTGTCTTTATCCAAACCAGGATTGCGGCTTTGGGTAATATTGTGCATTAATTCCGTCAAAAGAATAGTTTTGCCAACCCCCGCCCCGCCTATAAAGCCTGCTTTGCCTCCCTTTTGAATGGGAGTTAAAAAGTCAATGGCTTTAATGCCTGTTTGTAACAGATTATATCCTGATTTAACTATGTTTAAAGAAGGAGCTTTAGAATAAATTGAGACTCTATTCACTCGCGGCAGAGGAGGCAAAGGTTTGCCGTTATCCCTGACAGCTCCAAAAAGATCGATCACTCTGCCCAAAACAGGAGCGCCTACCGGCACTTTTAGTTCAGATTCGGTTCCTATCAGTTGCATGCTACGGTAAAGCTTATCCGGACTGGACAAAATCAAACAATAAGTGGCAGCTTTAGATTCATAAAAAACTTCCAGTATGACAGCAGGATCAGTCGGGCAGGTTAAGATTTCGTTTAACTTAGGAAAATTTTCGCTGTCAATCTCGACAATGGCAATTTGTCCGTTAATAGCAGAGACTACACCTTTTGCTTGTTGAATGGAATGTTCCTCAGCCATAACTTGCCTTCTTTCTTGATGCTGCTACTGCGGCCAAGCTTTCGAGAATTTGACTGTTTTTAATATTTCTTAAGGCATAAGCTTTCAGCTTTTCGTATTCGCCGATGAATTTATTGGCTTCGGTTTCTGCCTGATCCATACTGATAAAACGTGAGGCGGTTCTGGATACTTCCGATTCCAGAAAAGTTTCTTCCAAAAGCAAAGTCAATATTTGGCTGTCAAAAAATTGCAGAATTTTTAAAAGTTCAGGTTCAAAGATGAACCTGAAATCTATTTTTTTATCAGAAGTTTCGATATTGGCAGAGGCGTTTAAATCCACCACTGAAGGTATTTGAACCAGTAAGCTTTTTAGCTTCGAGAAGTAAACATTGGCTTGATTGTAATCTTTGATGATACCCACTAAATTGCTTAACTCTTCAGTATCCGGCTGATCGGTTTTTAAGAATATTTGCTGCATTACTTTGATACGGTTTGTTTGAAAATATTCAATGGCTGCTTTGCCAAGGATAATCATGTCTGTTTGCGTATTTTGAATAGACTTGATAAAGAATTTAATTAAATCATCATTTATCCGGCCATAAAAACGGTAATTGGAAGTTAAAATTATAGATACACTCTTTTTAGGTTTTAAAACCGTAAGCTTCTTTTTGGCAGCCAGGCTTTGGATTAATCCGTAAACAAAAGAAATCTCCTGGAAAAACTGCCTGTTTCTTTCCGCCTCAGCCCTGATTCTTTTGATTTTTTGATTGGCAATCTCAGAGTAAGACTGCGCAATCTGTTTTAAGGAGTTTGATTGTTCTAGTAGTTCTGTAATTTCTTTAATAGTCATTTTATTAGGTAACTTAAGTTACTTAGGTTACTTAAGTATCTTATCCAAAACCGGTCCTGCTGCTTCTAAAGCTTTAATTAATTCATCATCCGATTGCATATTTCCCGCCTGCTTGGTAATAGCAGCCAACCGAGGATGTTTAGTAAACGCATCAATCAATATATTTTTATATCTTTCTATAAAGGTTTTATTTTTAGCTTGTAGAAAGGTAGTGAAAGGCAAACATAAAAGTATAGCCTGAATTGGTTTGGGTACTGCAGTTAAAGGATCCTGTTTTAAAAGCTCCATGATTAAATCCCGTCTTTTTAAGGTTAACTGGGTTTCTGCTGATAGCTCGGCAGAAAACCTGGAGATAGTCTCATAATCCGTAGCTTGGGATAAAAGCTGCCTGATTCTGGTAGATAATAAGTTAAACATGCGGTTTTGTGTTTGTCTGCCAACTCTCGTGACTGATAAAGACAAATCTATGGCAGGATTTTGTCCTTGGGATCTGAGAGTTGATTTGAAAAGCAAGTGTCCATCGGTCATCGACATTAAATTGGTGGGTATCAAAGTTGTGAAATCAGTCATATTAAGTTCAATCACCGGCAGGGCAGTGATTGAACCTCCGCCAAAGCTTTTTAAAAAATTGCCGGCCCGTTCCAACAGATGAGCATGCTGGTAAAACATATCACCCGGATAAGACTCCCTGCCGGGAGATTTATCACCCAGTAAGGCAATTTCCCTGTATATTTTGGCGTGAAAACCTAAATCATCCAAAATCAAAAGCACATCCCGTCCCTGTTTTTGAAAATATTCAGCCACTGACAAGGCTGTTTTAGGAGTCAAAAAAATTAAAGGAGCAACTTCGGAAGAGGAGGTGGCAATAACCACGGTATAGTCTAAAGCTTTATTTGCCTTCAATACATCAATCAAGTTTCTGACAGTGCCGGCAGGTTTGCCGATCGAAGCATAAATACACACAACATTGGCGCCTCTTTGGTTGACTATGGTATCTATCAGAAAACCTGTTTTACCTGAATGGGCATCTCCGATCACGAGTTCCCTTTGGCCTTTTCCTAAAGGCAACAAGGTATCAATCAAGGTTATGCCGGTTAGAAACTGTTCATTAATAAATTGCCTGGTTTCAATGCCGGGCGCCGGCTGTTCCAATTCAGAAAAAGATGAAGTCTTGGAAGAAAGCAAGGGTCCTTTGCCGTCAATGGGCGCTCCTAACGGGTTAATGCTTCTGCCCAGTAAAACATTGCCGACAGACAGCCCTAAACGGCTGGATAATTTTTTAAACAGTTGGTTGGGGAAAATCTTTTCTTCATCCAGCATTAATACTTCTACCTGGCTGCCGGGAATAGAGCTGACCCAGCCTCTGGCTCCGGCTTCAGATTCCACCATGTCATTGACCCTAATAGTGGGCAATCCGTCTAAATGGATTAAAAAATCCCTGCTTGATATGACATAACCTACCTCGGTTTGATCCATAATTTCTCCTCCGGGATGACACTTCGTGTCACCTTAAATATTTCTTAAAACTTTCTAAAATTTGTGCTTTTTCTTGTTCGATTTTAGCCTTCAGGGAGTAATCTCTTAAAATCCCTTTCCAGACCAATGCGCAACCGGCGATCAGACTAGGATCGTACTTAATATCTAAAAGCAATAATTGACTGAAAATAATCCTGGTCTTTTGGCCGATTTGTTCGACAATGCGGTCGTTGACTTCAAAAGGTAAGTATAAAATTAAGACTTGAAGTTTACTGATGTTATTTTCTAAATCAGTCATGATCTGAGACAGGTTATTTTGATTAAATTGCTCCAAAAAAGGCTTTGGTAAAGAGTTTAGCCAAGCTAAATCATCCGGAGTTAGTTGTTCAGATTCGGCAGGACTAAAAAAAATTTGGTTAAAATGAGATCTTAAAATCCTCAAGCGGTATTTTAGTGACAAAAGGCTGCATGTGGTTTGTAAAAGAATTGACAATGTATCCATAATTTATACAACAAATTTCTCTAGCTTGGCACGTTCCAGGGCTTCATAGACTAAATCTATCTGGTCTTTCAGAGAAAGTTTTTTAGCCAGGACAATATTTAAGGTTTGTTCCATCATGGCGATGATATTTTCATCAATTAATTTCAGTTGTTGCTCCTTATAATTTTCGATTAAATTCCTGGCGGCTTTTAGTTCCAGTTCAATAGAGGAGAGGGTTTTTTGTTCGCTGGAAACTAAAAAGTCAGACAGATTGCTCTCCAACGTGCCAAACATCCGGTTGATTCTTTCTTCGCCTTTTTTCAGACTGATATCTTCAAATTGCCGGCTTTTTAGTTGTAAACTTTGTATAAACTCCAGAAACTGGTTTTGTGCAGCAGTAATAGCTTGTTGAGACTGAGCGACTATAGCTTGCAGATTTTTTTCATAATCCTGTTCCATCTTAGAAGTGGCAAAGCGGGTATCAGCAACTACTTTAACTCCCTCCAATTCTGCCTCGCCTAAGATGTTTTGGGATTTTTTTATTGACTGATGGAAAGCTTCTAGGCCTTTTTGTCTAAATTCATCTAAAGTTTTTTGATCGGCTGATTCAAACTTTTTCCTTAAGTTATATTCCCGAAGATAGAGGAAAACAGCCACAGTCGCAAATATGGTGAATATTAAAACAACAGGATTCTCCAGCAAATAGGCAGACATAACTTCAATAGTAACAAATTCAAATGTCAAGATGCAAAAGCCAAAACTACAGCCGAATTATCAAATACGATGCCGCAATGCCAATTAATCCTGTTACCACCAACAGGATAATATTGATGATCATTGACAGTTGGATTGCACTCTTGGCTAAAGGATTACGTCCAATGGCTTCAACGCTTTTGGCAATTGAGCGGGAAAATGTTAAAAAACTAAAGGTAAAACTTAGTAATATAACCAGTCCTGCGGCTATGTAACGGATGATAGCGCCAAGTTGTTTAGGATCCTGGACATTACTTAAAAAGGCTGATCCAATAAAACCAAACCAGCGGTTAGCATTTCTGGGAGCACCCGGCTCTGCATATTCGACTCTTAATGCTACTTGGACTTGACCGCTGGCGATTTGTTTACCTTCATAGGTGATTTTTTGACCGTCATTTTCCCCGAAGGGCGCTAAAGCAATTCCTAAAGCATAGCCGGATTCGGAAGATTTCTGGCCTTTTCCGGCAATTAAGGATGAAGTGACATAGTCTCCTTTATTGATTGGTCCATTTAAGGTAGTGATATTAGCATTAGCTATGCCTGTTCTGGCAATGGCTTCACCGCTGTCGTCAATTCGCCGATTAACCAGTAAAGGGTTTTTATGTATTACCCCAAACATTTGGTTGTCAAAAGCAGTTTTGGTTCTGGATAAGCCTTCTTTGGTGAGGCTCATAATATCTCCTTCTACAGCATCTTTGTCCGCAATATCATACACAGAGGTAACTTCTATGCCTTGGGATTGGGCGCGAGCTTCGCTCAAGTTAAAAATTAAAAGTGCAAAGCTGAAAGTTAAGAACAAAATAATTTTCATATAATTTAACCATAACACTAAAGTAAAGGAAAATCAAAAGAAGGAAAGGTAACAAACAGGACTTGTGCAGTTACGCACGCAAGGTCTCACCTTGCAAGGCTAAAACCACAAAAAAGAGACAGCCGTCTGCTTCTGTGTATCAAAATCTATCATAGGCAATCATAGGAATTAACGAATGGGCATAAATTAGGGTTTTGGGTGTAGGGAATAGGGTTTAGTGGGGATTAGAACATATATTAAATATATCAATTAAAACAAGGAATAAAAAATTTAGCTTGTGAAAACTTACATGAAAAGTGATTAAAGATTGACGATTAAAGATTATTGTATCTGACTGAATATTTATGTTAAGATCAGGGCATTATGAAAAAATACATTCCAAGCCAAATTGAGTCTAAATGGCAGAAGGAATGGAGAGAAAATCAATTATATTTGTCTGATTTGTCTGATGACAAGCTTAAATATTATGTGTTAGTTGAGCTGCCGTATACCTCAGGAGATCTGCATATGGGTCACTGGTTTACCTTTACCATGGGTGATGTTTTAGCCAGGTTTAAGAGAGGCCAAGGCTTTAACGTGCTTTTCCCAAATGGTTTTGATGCCTTTGGCTTACCGGCAGAGAATGCAGCCATTAAAAGGGGAATTCATCCCAGAGACTGGACTTATAAAAACATGGAGAGAATGAAGGATCAATTTGACACCATGGGTACTGCTATTGACTGGACTAAAACCATGATGGCTTGCGATCCCAAGTATTACAAGTGGAATCAGTGGATCTTTTTAAAAATGCTGGAAAAAGGTTTGGCTTACAGAGGTAAACTACTATCAAATTGGTGTCCAAAAGATCAAACTGTACTGGCAAATGAGAATGTAGAGGATGGTAAATGCTGGAGGTGTGGCGCCAAGGTAGTGCAAAAAGAAATTGATCAATGGCTTTTTAAGATTATTGACTATGCGGATCAGTTAATTTGGCAAGAGCCGCCTCAAGCAGCCTGGCCGAAACCTTTAAGAGTCGGGCAAAATGATTGGATTGGCAGATCAGAAGGATTGATTTTAGACTTTGACGGGATAAAAGTCTTTACCACCAAGCCGGAGACAACAGACGGCGCCACTTTTTTAGTATTAGCTCCGGAACATCCGCTCGTTGGAAAACTTACGGCCAATAAACAAAAAGACGATGTAGAAAGTTATATTAGCCGAATAAAAAGTAAGAGTGAATTGGAAAGAAAGGAAAATAAGGAGAAAACAGGCGTCTTTACCGGTAGTAATGTCTTGAACCCGGTTTCAGGCAAAAAAATTCCTGTCTGGGTGGCAGATTATGTATTAATGGGTTATGGAACAGGCGCCATTATGGCTGTGCCATATGCTGACGAAAGGGATAGGCAGTTTGCAAAAGAATTTAAGCTGCCAATCATTAAAACCAGTTTTAAAGCCAGGCCTGCAGGCCAAAAACAAACCCAATATCATCTGCATGACTGGTCAATCTCCAGGCAAAGATATTGGGGAACTCCTATCCCGATTATTTATTGTGATAATTGCGGTACGGTACCGGTACCCGAAGAAGACTTACCGGTTGAGCTGCCGTATAAGGTGGATTATGCTCCTCAAGGGAAAGCACCTTTGGCTACTGCAGAAGATTGGGTGAATACTCAGTGTCCGAAATGTAAAGGCAAAGCCAAAAGGGAAGTTGAGACCATGGATACGTTTGTGGATTCAGCTTGGTATTTTTTCCGTTACTTAGATCCTGAAAATGACAAAGAAATTTTTGATAAAAAGGTGGTGGATGCTTGGATGCCTTTGGAAATTTACATTGGCGGACCTGAGCATACTTTAGGCCATGCCTTGTATTCCCGCTTTTTTACTAAATTTTTTAAGCAACTGGGATTAATAGATTTTGACGAATACGCCCAAAAAAGGATTCATCACGGTACTATATTGGGTCCTGATGGGGCAAGGATGAGCAAATCCAGAGGAAATGTGGTTAATCCTGATGACCAGGTTAAAAAATACGGAGCAGACTCAATTAGATTATATCTAATGTTTCTGGGGCCTTTCGATATTGTTACCCCTTGGAGCCCGGAAGGAATAAACGGTATTTATCGTTTCCTGCAACGAATCTGGAACTTACCGGAGAAGTTAACGATTAACGATGAACGATTAACGATGAACGATTTACAAATTATGCATAAAACCATCAAAAAAGTAACAGAGGATCTTGATAGTGTTAAGTTTAATACAGCCATTGCCGGCTTAATGGAATGGTTAAATTACTTATCTAAGAAAGAAAAGATTTCAGAGGAGGAATATAAAACTTTCTTACTACTTTTATCACCCTTTGCGCCGCATATCACAGAGGAGTTATGGCAGTTAATAAATGGAAAATGGAAAATGGAAAATGGAAAATGGAAGGACAAAAAATTCTCAATTCATAAGCACTCCTGGCCGCAGTTTGATAATAAATTTTTGGAGGAAGAGGAAGTTTTCATAGCAGTGCAAGTTAACGGAAAAGTCAGAGATAGCTTATTGATACAAAAGGATATAGTTAGTAATAAAGAAACGGTAGAAAAAATTGCCCTTGAGAGTCCGAAGGTACAAAAGTTTATAGAAGGAAAATCCGTGAAAAAAACAGTTTATGTTCAGGGCAGGATCATCAGTTTTGTAATTTAGCAGAGAAGATTCCTATTTGCTAACAACCACGTATACTCCCTTTAGGTTGTTCTAGTAAGCTAATCAAAATTTAGCCTTTTTTAATGTTAAATTTAGGTAAGGGTCTTGTAATCTTTTGGTAAGGAGGATATAATCGGCCTATTATGCCTGCTCAGCTTCGTGATAACAACTGGCTGCTTTCCCGTTTAGACGATCTTTGGTCCCATTATTTTGCGGACGTTTCACAGGATAATCCGGTCTTGATCGGCTTTGGCCGCTATTCCAAATACAGACTGGGTTCAATTAAGATGGAAAGAAGAGGCCATAGAAGTAAGATCACCATTACCGGTATGTTTAAAAACCCTAATATACCAACTGCCGTGGTTGATCATACTATTGCTCATGAATTGGTGCACTATACCCATGGTTTTTCTTCTAAGAAGGTCAGACTGCATCGATATCCTCATGCAGGAGGAATAGTTAATAAAGAATTAGAACAAAGGGGAATGGGGTTTTTAACTAAGGCATATAAGTCCTGGATCAAAAAGTATGTATCAAAATCTATTGGAGCAAATTGAAAAGTTTAAACTGCCAATCGGACTATCGTTTTTAGGCTTAATATTGATTATTGGCGGCATATTTTCTTCCGGATTAAACAAACAACAACCCAAAACATTTCCTAAAGAAAGTTTAGTCAGCAACAACCCTAAAAGTGTTTCTGTTGATGTCTCCGGCGCTGTAATTAAACCGGGAGTATATCAATTAAAAGACGGGTCAAGAATAGAGGAAGCTGTTAAAGCAGCCGGCGGTTTTGCTGAAAATGCTAATCAGGACTATATTGCAAAGTATCTTAATATGGCACAAAAGCTTGTTGATGGCACAAAAGTTTACGTACCGGCGGCAGGAGAGGAAGGCGTGGCAGCCGGAGCTACCGGTTCTAGCGGTGGACAAACTGCTAAAGTTAATATCAATACTGCCTCGCAAGCAGAGCTGGAAGCTTTACCCGGAATAGGCGCTGTCACGGCTTCAAAAATAATCTCCAATCGTCCTTATCAGCAAACAGGCGAGCTTTTAAGCAAAAAAGTTGTAGGTAAATCTGTTTATGATAAGCTGAAGGATTCCCTGGTGGTGTATTAAGTATTATGTATCAAGTATTAAGTATAAAAAGCATAATACATAATACTAGCCCCATAATTCTTGCAGTAGTTTTATATCTCTTGTTATATCTGTTAAGGCTAGAACAGGGTGGGTGGGAACCTAAGCTTGATTTATTTAAAACTCAAAGGCAAATATTGGATCAAAAGTTGGGTCAAATCCTGCCTTCTCCGCAAGCTGAAATTTTATCCGGTATTCTGCTTGGGCAGAATAAAGATTTACCTGCTAATATCAAACTGGCTTTAAGGGATACTTCAACTTTGCATATAGTGGTAGCCTCAGGCCAGAATTTAAGTCTGGTAGCCGGATTTGCGTTAGGTTTTTCCGGATTATTAAAGCGCAAAAACGCCCTTATTTTAAGCCTGATGGTTGTTATTTGGTATGTATTATTAACCGGCCTCCAGGTGCCCATTATCCGGGCGGCTATTATGTTTACCTTAGCCTCAATTGCCCAATTTTTTGGCAGACAGAAAGAGGGGATTTGGATTTTAATAGTTACCGGAGGTTTGATGATTTTGGTTAATCCTTTATGGATTTCTGATTTATCTTTTCAGTTAAGCTTCATGGCTACCTTTGGAGTCACAGTAGTTGCCCCGATTTTACTTAGATATTTAAAGTCGGTCCCTCTTTTGAGTCAGGATTTGGCTGTGACTTTAGGAGCTCAACTAATGGTGACACCAATCATTGCCCAAAATTTTCATCAATTTTCAATAGTAGGTTTAGTAACTAATTTATTAATCTTATGGACAGTGCCATTTATTATGATTTTAGGAGCAGTGACACTTATCTTTAGCTTCCTTTCGTTGTTTTTAGTCCAGATTGTCGGCTTTTCAGCCTCAGCTTTGCTAGCTTATTTTGTTTATATAGTAAAATTTTTTGCCTCAATGCCTTTTGCCTGGGAGTATGTAGGGGAACAGAGCTGGTTGGTGTGGGTAGGATACTATTTAGTTCTGGCAGGAATTTTAATGGCTATATCAACACGTCATTGCGATCCCGATATTTATCGGGAGAAGCAATCTAGTTTAGAAACAGGTCAAGCAAGATTGCCACGCTAATCGCTCGCAATGACGAAATAAAATTATGGTATGATTAGTTTATGGTGAAACAACAGCTATTAGAGGATATAAAAAAGGCAGTAGAGGAATTAGACTATCCCACAACTGATATAGTTTTATCTATTCCTAAAAATCCTCAGTTTGGAGACTATACTATGAATTTGGCCTTACAGCTTGCTAAAGTAAAGCTTACAGGTGATAAGCAGTCACCGAGAGAAATTGCTGATGAAATAGTGACTAGAGTCAAGAATCTAGAGTCTAGTAAAAAGTACCTTGCAAGAGTCGAAGTGGCCGGCGCCGGATTTATCAATTTTTTTATAAAAGATGAGCAGTTATTAAAAAATACTAACAATTTAGATAGTTTGCCAAAATCAAAGACTTCAAAAAAGATCCTGGTTGAGTATGGCCATGTTAACCCTTTAAAAGAAATTCACATTGGGCATTTACGCACCTTTATTTTAGGAGAAAGCTTAAGCCGAATTCTTGAAGCTTTGGATAATCAAGTTTTTAGAGCAAATTATCAAGGTGATATCGGCTTACATATAGCCAAAGCTATTTGGGGAATTGAACAGCTAGGTTTGCCTACGGGTGAACTCAATTTAGAGGAAAAAGCTCAATTTTTAGGTAAGGCTTATGCTAAAGGTAATACCGTTTATGAGGAAGATCCTAATTTTAAAAAAGAAATAGATCAAATAAATGTCAGGCTTTACCAAAAAGATCCAAACTTGCAGGAGATTTATATTTTGGCCAGAACCTGGAGTTTGGAGTATTTTGAGCCTATTTATGTTCTTTTGGGAGTTAAATATGACGCTCTCTTTTTTGAGAGTGAGGTTTTTGAGAGAGGAAAGCAGATAGTATTTCAAAATATTGGCAAAGTATTTGAAGAAAATAACGGGGCAGTTATATTTCCCGGAGAAAAGTATGGCTTGCATACCAGGGTGTTTGTTACTTCTGCAGGCAATCCCACTTATGAAGGTAAAGACATGGGTTTAGCTGAGGCAGAATATAAGGTTTTTAATTACGATAATTCCATCCATGTTGTGGCTTCTGAGCAGGAGGGGTATTTCCGGGTAATTATTAAGGCAATAGAGTTACTGTTTCCATATTTAAAAGGCAAAAAATATCACTTATCTTATGGTTTAGTGGATTTAAAAGAAGGCAAAATGTCATCCCGGACAGGGAATGTGGTAACTGTAGATGATTTAGTGTCTGTGGTCTCGGAAAAGGTCAGAGAGATAATAAAATCAAACAGATTAGAAGTAGATCAAACTATAGTAAAACAAGTGGCCCTGGGGGCAATTAAGTTTGCTTATTTGAAGTTTTCCCCCAGACCGAATATGGTATTTGATTTAGAAGAGTCAGTATCCTTGGATGGAGACAGCGGTCCTTACATTCAATATACTCATGCCAGAATTCAATCTGTTCTAAAAAAATCCACCTCCGGGGAGTCAAAGCCCATCCCGGAGGTAAAGCTTGCGCCGGACAAACTGGAAAGGTTAGTTTTGAGACATTTAATATATTTTCCGGAAGCGGTAGAGGAAGCAGCCAGCCAAAGTCATCCTAATTTGATAGCTACCTATTTGTTGGAATTGTCAAGACTATATAATTTATTTTATCAGGAGTGCAGGATTATTGGATCAGAGAAAGAAGCCTTTCGGCTGAAATTATCCGGTGAAGTAGGCAAGGTATTAAAAAAAGGCCTTTATCTTTTGGGGATTGAGAGTCCTGAAAGGATGTGACGCAGAGTGTCATCCCGTACCCGCTTCGCGAAGCGAGCGGGAATGACAGTGGAAATCCGGAATGACAGAAGAATATGTTTAAAAGACATTATCAAAAAAGATCTACTAATCCATTGTTTGTTATATTTAGACTTAGTTTGAGTCTAATTATGTTTGCAGTACTTTTTATAGGCGCCTATGCTGCTTATAAACATTTCTCCGGTTTGGATCCTTTAAAAGTTGATCCCCAAGTTTTAGTTAATACTATTTTGAGAACTGAAAAATTGGATAAATTAAGCAAAATGTTACCTTCTCAAGAGAGTAATATACTATTTCAGTTTTTACTGGTGGCTGATTCGCATAATGACAATGCTAATTTAAAAAAAGCCATTTCCCAAGCAAAGCAAGCTTACCCGGATCTGCAATTTATTATCGGACTTGGTGATTATACTGATGTTGGGACTAAAGAAGAGTTAAAAAAGGCGAAAAATGAGTTTGATTTATCTAATTTGAGGTATTTTTTACTGGTTGGTGATCATGACCTTTGGGATGCCAGAAATAGAGAGTTAGTTGCTACCTCTAATTTTAAAGAAGTTTTTGGTTTATCGTATCAATCTTTCACTTTCAAAGACTTTAGGTTTATACTCTTAAATAATGCCGATAATTATTTGGGAATAGAAGGGGACCAGCAGGAGTGGATTGCCTTAGAATTGGATAAAGCCAAGATTGATGGAGCTAAAGGCATATTCATATTTGTGCATGAGCCTTTATTTCATCCGTCCTCGGAACATGTGATGGGCAGTGTGGAAAGTAAATTAAAATTACAAGCCAAAAGCTTAATATTTCAACTTAAAGCGGTGGGAGTATTGAAGATTTTTGCCGGAGATATTCATTATTTCAGCGAGTATGAGGAGCCGGAAACAAAACTTTCTATGGTGACAGCGGGAGCAGTAGGAATTGCCAGAAATCCTCAATCTCCCAGGTTTGCAGTAGTGAGTGTTAGGGAAGATGGCTCAACTAAAATGGAAGATGTGGAAATCAAATAAGAGTCTAGTCGCTAGAGTCTAGAATCTAGGAAAAATTACTAGACTCTTGACTCTAGATTCTAGTCACTACTTACATTATAATACTTTGATATGTTACAGCAAACATTAATCCTACTTAAGCCTGATGCGGTTGAAAAAAATCTAACAGAGGAGATCATTAGAAGATATCAAGCAGCAGGGCTTAAAGTGGTGAAACGGAAAAAAATAATGGCCCCGCTTGAAATAGTTGAGAAGCACTATCCCATGAATCCGGATTATTTGCGTTCCATTGGCGAGAAAACCATTGCCGCCGGTCAAAAAGTAAAATCAGCTGAAGATCAGGGTAGAAAAGTAGTAACTTGGCTCAGAAAATTTATTACCTCCGGCCCTATTGCAGTCTTGCTTTTAGAAGGGGAAGATGCTGTGGTAGTTGCCCGTAAGACCACCGGCTTTACAGATCCTTCATCTGCGGATAAAGGGACAATCAGGGGGGATTTGGGTACTGATTCTATTCTAATAGCCAATAAAGAAGAAAGACCTGTTTGGAACTTGATTCATGCCTCAGGATCTTTAGCAGAAGCGGAACATGAAATCAAGCTGTGGTTTGGAGATTAGTTCAGGTTTAGCCTCGCAAGGTCTCACCTTGCGTGCGTAATGTCGGGGACGAGGGAATTGGACCCTCTGCCTCTCGGACCCGAACCGAGCGGTCTACCGATGACCTAGTCCCCGAGACTTAAATTATACCTCTATAAATGTTAAAATTATATAGCTTGAGCCGTCGTAGCTCACCGGATTAGAGCAAGCCCGTCCTAAGGGTTAGGCAGGAGGTTCGATTCCTCTCGACGGCGCTATCAAATGTCCAAACGTTTCAAACTAATTCTGGGTGTTAGATTCTTGGGTTACTTTTTATTCTTTATCGGCTTGATTGCCGTTGTTTTTATGTTAGGCCCCTTAGTTCAAACAGAATTGAGATACAGGTTGGATAAAGCATTTAGAGTTAAAAGAACAATCGCCAACATTACAACTTCCGCTGAAAATGATGGTCCCGCAACTTTTGACAAAATTCAGTCTTTGGAAAATCAAATCGTGCCGGTTTCAACAGAGTATGGTATAGTAATCGAGAAAATCAATGCCAATGCCAGAATTATTCCGAATGTTAATCCAGCCAATGAGAATGAATATGTATCAGCCTTAACTCAGGGGGTGGCTGAAGCTTTAGGTTCCACCCCGCCCGGACAGCAGGGTAATTTGTATCTTTTTTCCCACTCAACCGATGCACCCTGGAATATTGTCCGCTACAATGCCATTTTTTATTTATTGAGAGAACTTGGGGCCGGGGATAGGGTAATCATTTTTTATCAAAATAAAAGGTATGATTATATAGTTTTTGACAAGCTGGTAGTTTCACCAACTGATGTTTCGTATTTGACCAATCGTTATAACGAACCTGTTTTGACTTTACAAACCTGTGATCCGCCGGGAACATTACTGAATAGGTTAATTGTGAGAGCAAAACTGGTTAATAGTTAAGTTACTTAAGTGACTTAAGTTACTTAAGATGATATGATTAAGACTATGTCTAAAAGATTTATCATTACTATAGTTACTTTAGTTATCATTGCCATAGCAGCAGGGGCGGCTATTTTTTTTGCCAAAGGCTATACTTTTTCCACTAAAGAAAAAAGGATTGTTGGCACAGGTATAATTACTATAACTTCTCAACCCGATTCGGCCTCTGTTTTCATTGATGGGCACTTAACTACAGCCACCAATGCCACTATTTCTTCTTTGGCTCCCAAGGACTATTCCATTAAAGTGGTCAAAGAAGGTTTTATTCCTTGGGAAAAACAGGTTAGTGTTAAAGAAGGGTTAGTGAGCGAGCTTAAAATAACCCTTTTCCCGGCTATCCCCACTATTTATCCTTTAACCTTTAATGGTGTCTCGAATCCGGTTTTATCCCCTGATGAAACAAAATTTGCCTACATAGTTGCGGGTGCTAATTTAACCGGTTCAGCTGCTAAAAAGGCAGGAGTTTGGATATGGACCATGAGCAATAATCAGCCGATTGCCTTTACCAGGTCTTCCGAGCCGCATCAAATTGCCACCAATTCTATAGCAGATTTTTCCAAGGCTGCTTTGAGATGGTCTGCAGATTCAAAACAGATTCTGGCTACAGTTGGGGAAAATAATTATCTTTTAGATGCTGACAAATTAAATGAGAATCCAAAGGACATTACCCCTATGCTTTCTGCTACTTTAAAATCCTGGGAAGATGACAAAAAAGTCAAAGATGAGTTAAGTATACAAAGTATCAAGGATGCAAAATTTAAAAAAATTGCCTCGGATTCTGCTTTTTTGCGTTGGTCACCGGATGCCACCAGATTTATGGCCCGCCTGCCGGACGGGCAGGCAAAAAAAGACACAAGCTTAGATATTAGGGTATATGATTTAGATGAGGGGAAAGATTATTTATTGCCTTCCGCCAAATTCTATAATTGGCTGCCGGATTCAAAACATATCATATTGATTGAGGAGAAAAGCATATCTCTGGTTGATTTTGACGGGAGTAATAAAGCGGTTATATATGCGGGAAGTTTTTTGGATGATTTTGTGGTGCCTTGGCCGGATTCCTCAAGACTTGTGATAGTCAGTTCTTTTCCTACTCCCACAGCATCAGAGCCGAATCTGTATGGAATTAACTTAAGGTGACACAAAGTGTCATCCAGGAATGACAGAAATAGTTTGACCTATTTAGTATATCTTGTGACTAGGTTGTCTTGTTGTTAGAATGGCTCCATGTTCAATTTCTCCAAGCGCGTTGGTATTGATCTTGGCACGGCAAACTCCTTAGTTTATTTAGCCGGTCAGGGCATTGTTTTAAACGAACCGACTGTTGTGGCAGTTACCACTGATGACTATAGAGTACTGGCTGTAGGCAACGAGGCTAAAGAGATGTTAGGCAGGACCCCGGGTAATATTTTAGCCTCCAGGCCAATGAGGGATGGAGTAATTGCCGACTATGTTATCACCGAAGCTATGATCCGTTATTTTTTAGATAAAGTTTGTGGTTCAAGCAGATTATTTAAACCCGAAGTGATGGTTTGTGCGCCGGCCGGTGTAACAAGCGTAGAAAAAAGGGCTCTTTTGGATGCAACTTTATCTGCCGGAGCTAAAACCGCTTTTTTAATTGATGAGCCTTTGGCAGCAGCCATTGGAGCAAAAATTCCCATAGCCAACCCTTCCGGCAATATGATTGTGGATATTGGCGGAGGCACAACTGAAGCAGCAGTAATTTGCTTGGGGGGGGTAGTTGTCCATAATTCCGTCAGGGTAGGGGGGAATAAAATTGATGAAGCCATCCAGTCATTTGTCAGAAAAAAGCACAATTTAATTATTGGGGAAAGAATGGCAGAAGATGTCAAAATCAAAATAGGTTCTGCTACTAAACTAAAACCGGTAGAATTACAAAAAACTGAAGTTAGAGGAAGAGATGCATTTTCCGGTTTACCTAGAACTGTAGAAGTTACCAGTGAAGAGGTGACAGATGCTTTGTCAGATGTGACTCAAAAGATTGTGGGAGCAGCTAAAGGGGTTTTGGAGCAAGTTCCGCCGGAACTGGCCTCTGATATTATTGATAAGGGGATTGTGATGAGCGGAGGAACGTCGCTTCTTAGGAATTTGGATAAATTGTTAACTGATTCTTTAGGGGTGCCGGTCTCATTGGCAGAAAATCCTTTGCTTTGTGTGGCTTTGGGTACAGGGATGGCTTTGGAGAATTTGGATTTATATAAGCGTAGTGTCAGCAAGCGTTAGGTAACTATGATTATTGGTTTTGATGGGTCCAGAGCTTTTACTTCCAGTCGTACCGGCACAGAAAATTATTCTTATCAACTTCTTAAAGCTTTAGCCAAAATTGACCGGAAAAATACCTATATTGTTTATTTAAGACCTTCTTCTCGTGATGATTGGCCCGACAATTTTCAATTTTCAATTCTCAATTTTCAATTTCTTTGGACTCAAGTTGGGTTAGCCTTGCAAACATTCAAAGATAAACTTGATGTATTGTTTGTGCCTGCTCATACTTTGCCAATCATCAGAAAGCCGGGACTAAAAACTGTAGTGACAGTGCATGATTTAGGTTCAGAATATTTACCTCAAATGCACCAGTTAAAACAAAGATTATATCTTTCTTATATGCAAAAGCATCAGCTTAAATCTGCTACGAAATTAATTGCTGTGTCAAAAGCCACCAAGGATGATTTAATAAAAAAAATTGGAATAGACGGGAAAAAGATAGAGGTAATATATGAGGGATGGGATGAAGATAAGTTCAAAGTTGATACAGTAATAAATGGTTTGAGACACTATAACCTACAACCTAAAACCTACTTTTTCTTTGTGGGAACAGTACAGCCAAGGAAGAATCTGGCTCGGCTTATTCAAGCCTACTCTATCTTTGTGGCGAAGCAATCCAGTTCGGGCAACAACCATACCAAGATGGAGCTAGTTATAATCGGCAAGAAAGGTTGGCTTTCAGATGAGATATACGGACTGCCAAAAAAGCTGGGAATAGAAGATAGAGTAAAATTTTTAGGCTATGTTCCTGATAAAGATATGCCGGCACTTTACAAAGGAGCCATAGCTTTAGTTTTTCCCTCGCTATTTGAAGGTTTTGGACTGCCAATTTTGGAGGCTCAGGTTTGCGGTTGTCCGGTGATTACTTCTAATCTTTCATCTATGCCTGAAGTAGCCGGAAAAGGAGCGGTATATGTTAATCCATACTCGGTGGATGATATAGTAGAGGGAATGTTCAAAGTTCAAAGTTCAAAGTTCAAAGTTCAAATAGTTAGAGCAGGGTATAAGAATATCAAGAGATTTAGTTGGGAAAAGTGCGCAGGGGAGACACTGAAAGTATTGGAAGGAGTAATATAATTGTCATCCCCGATCTAATCGGGGATCTATGCGAAGCGAGCGGGAATGACAAAGAAGAAATTTATGAAAAAAGATGTTTTAGGAGTAAAAATAGATGATATAACCATGTCTGAGGCTGTGGAGACAGTGGCAGGGTGGTTAACTAAGCCTGGTAAGCGCTACATTGTCACCCCAAATCCGGAATTTTTAGTGGCTGCAAAGGCCGATCTGATCTTTAAAAATATATTAAATAATGCAGATTTATCCATCCCTGACGGGATAGGACTCAAACTCTCCGGCAAAGTGAAAAATATTGTTTACGGCGCTGATTTAATGGAAAAGTTAGTGGCTCTGGCGGCAGAAAATGGCTTTGCAGTAAGCTTTTTAGGAGGTGGGGATGGGGTAGCGGAAAAGGTAGCCGAGCGCTTAAAGAAAAAATATCCAAAACTGACAGTCAATTATACTCTTGAGGGTCCTGTCATCCCCGCGAAAGCGGGGATCTATACTAATAAAGATCTATGGATCCCGGATCAAGTCCGGGATGACAAGGTAGATCTTCTTTTTGTGGCTTTTGGCCATATTAAGCAGGAAAAATGGATTGTGAATAATTTGCCTAAGCTGCCGGTGAAAGTAGCTATGGGAGTAGGCGGCGCTTTTGATTATATTTCCGGAACTGTTTCCAGAGCTCCAATGTGGATAAGGAAGTTAGGCTTGGAATGGTTATTTAGATTAATAATCCAACCCTGGAGAATAAAAAGGCAATTAGCGCTATTAAAATATCTTTGGCTATTGACTCAGGGCAACTAGGTTATGTTAAGCTAAACAAAAGTATGATTATTGCAAAACTTAGTAAAGAATTAAAGCCGGTACTGATGAGAGGCGCTAAGCCGGAAATAAAAAACCCTTATTATTTGATTGAAGAGAATGACCAGTTAATTTTTGTTGTTTCCTCAGGTAAAAATGGTTCAGAATTTAATAAAACATTAGGTTATTTTAGCACCTACCCCGGTATGCAGATATACCAATGTTTATACGGCCAGGGCATAATGGTAATGCAAAGGAATGATTTTGCCGGTGAGGCAAAAGAATTTAAAATCACTACCCTGAATCCGGGTAAACAAATATCCGTGCCTGCGGGATGGGGAATGTGTATAGTGAATACCGGCAGTAATTTATTGGCAGTTCTTCGTAATAGTTTTCTTGATGAAAGAAATATAGATCCAAAGCCGATCATAGAAAAAAGGGGATTTGCCTATTATGTGGTGGAGAAAAAAGGAGAAATCGGTTTTGAACTAAATCCTAATTATTCACTACATCCTCAGATTACTACAGAGTAATAGTTTATGGCCTTGAGATAATATAATCATAGGCAATTAGCAGATAATATAGTCAATTGCTTAGTAAGAACTTGCGGGTGAAGATTCACTTGATGTAGACTTTTGTGTAATCCCCAGTAACCAAAGCACTGCCTCTTTTTTATACCTTCTGTCGCCTCTGCTGTTTATCCTAATCGCCGGTAATTTACCTCTTTTGCCCCATCTTTTGATAGTTAAAGGAGAAACTCTTAAAACTTCTGCTACTTCTCTGACTGTTAATAAATCGGGGAGATGTTCAAGCGATAACTTGTCTGCCATTCTGATATCTTGTATATCATAAGTAAACAATAAGTGTCAAGACAGAAAAAGGTACCTAATTAGTTACGGGTGATGGCGGCTCTTGACAAGAGAGGGGCGGGAGTGTAATTATTAAATCAATGCCTAAATTTAACCAAAGGGGCGCAGCCCATTTGGTTGCTCCGATCATCATATTAATAGGTATCTTAGCCACCTATTATTTAGCCACCCATCCCGCCATTTTTAAACCCAAAGCAGCTTTTGATCCTGCTTCAGCAATAACTGTTAAAGTGAATGGAGCTCCTGTTTCCTGTTCAAATAAGATTTGTGAGGTTGATTCAAGTGATCCCAATTTTCCGGTGGAATTTTCGATTGATGTGGATGCTTTAAATGTAGAGCTTGCCAGGGATGATAATTCAGCAGCCAGAGGAGGAAGGGCGCAATAGATGAAGAAATTAATTTTATCCGCTGTATTCATCTTTTTGGCGCTGGGTTTTTTGAATACCACCATTGCTTATGCCCAAAATTCTGTAGATTGTCCAGATGGTCAGATTAAAGATAGTCAGAATAACTGTAGTGATCGGATTAAATATTGTAAACCATATATAGATAATGAGAAATGTTATATAGATAATAACAGTGTTTGGAACTTCGGGGTTATAGGATGTTATGCAGGGTGGTTTAAGGCCGCTAGAACAGAATATCCCATGTCAGTATGTAAACCTGCTGGGCAACCATCCCAGCCGCCTGCAGATGTAGGACAACAGCCCATCACAGATGACACTCCGCTAGGCGATGTGCAGCAGTGGATAGTTTTAAATGAGTGGTGTGAATTTGATGATCAGCAATGCCGGTCGAGTCTCACAACTTGTTATAATAAACTTGATGGACCAATTGTTACAAGAGCGATGATTAAATCATGTTTTAATGCATATTCCTCCTGGCAAGCCTCCCAGCCTGCCTCGACTCAATCTCCAGCTCAGCCTGCTGCTCCAGCGGCTGAATGTGTAGCGTCTCAGGAGGATAATCCGAGTTTCTGTAGAAACAGGCACGGCAGTGGTTCTGAATGTGATACTTCAAATAAAAAATTTAATGATGGTTGTACGGCCTCGACTGCGGGAACTATTGGAGATAAATCTTGTAATGAAACGCCGGATGAGAGTAGGGCATATACCCAATGCGGGCAGACAGCAGGACTGGAATCTTTCCCGGCAAATCGTGTCATCAAGGTAACTCCGATAATCAATTGCCGGGGTAATATTGTTAGGTATGACAATGCCGATAAAGGAGAACTGGCAGGTCAATGCGGGGTTACGGCAGGTCAGGGGTCTCAGCAAGACCGGCCTCCGCAGGCTGACCGGCAGCAGACTCCGGTAACACCCAGACC
>MFCX01000023.1:26725-32530 GCA_001777055.1 Candidatus Daviesbacteria bacterium RIFCSPHIGHO2_02_FULL_39_12
TTGCAAGGATAAGAATCCTAATTGTAAGAAAGAGAATATAACTTCCCAAACTGTGATTCCTGTGACAATTACCATGCAGGATGAGAGGGGTAATACTCTTTATACTGTTAATTTGAACCTAAAAGTTAAATCTAATTCTCAAAGATTTTGTGCTTCCTGCGGGGCCAAAAACCAGCCGTGCTGCAAAGGGGAAAATCAGTGCAGTAAAGACGGAGATAGCGGCGTAGGGGACAAGTGTGAAAGGGGACTGGTTTGCGGCACGGCAGCAGACGATACCTGTACCAAAGCAAATGCTGCTGCGGGCAGGTGTCAGATTAAAACCGCCTGCAGGGACCCGCAGGAAGTAGGTGTGCCTGATGCAAATGGGGTCATACAGGGCCGATGCAGAACTTATCAAAAAGGAAATCAAACAGAAAACCTGGCAGGTAATGACGGCCAGGGATTAAAAGAAGGGGAAACTACCTGCACTTCCGGCAAAGAAAGAGTAGAGTGCAGCTGTGACTCACAAGCCTGCACGGCAATTAAAACCGGTGTTTGCGAGGGCTTCAGCTATGATGACAGCGCTGCAGTGGCAGGTACGTGTGACCAGACAGAATTTCTAAACGGCCATCCCCAAAGGTGCGTGAGAATCCCTACCGGTTCACCTTATGACGGTGATCCAAACAAAGGGGATAAAAGACTCAGGCAATGTTTTTGCGACTCAGGCGGCTGCACCTGGCAGCATGATAATGGTGCCTGTTGATCGAATTTATTGTAATTCTACTGTAGCTCCTGCGGCCGTTAATTTAGCTTTCGCTTCTTCAGCAGTAGCCTTATTTACCCCTTCAAGTACCGGTTTAGGAGCTGCTTCTACTAAATTTTTAGCTTCCTTAAGCCCTAAAGTTGGTACAAGTTCCCTTACAGCTTTGATAGCGCCGATTTTGTTGGCGCCGCTGCTTGTTAAGATAACATTGAAAGTGGTTTTTTCTTCCTGTGGCTCGCCCGCCGAAGGCGAGACGGCTGCTGCTACAGCTATTGGAGCGGAAGCTGAAACACCGAATCTGTCTTCTAAAGCATGCACTAAATCAGCAAGCTCTAAAACAGAAAGTTTTTCAATAGTAGCAATGATTTTTTCCAGATTGGCTGATACAGGCTTTAGCTCTGCTTGACTCACCTCGGAGGAGTGACCTTCGGTCCCACCGTCCGAGGTGTTTACTGATGCTTCTTCAGCTTTTTCCTCTGCTTTTTCTGCAGTTTCGGTTGCTTGTTCTGCAGCTTCTTGTGTTTGTTGTGTTTGATCGTCTGCCATATTAATTAGTTTTCAGTCGTCAGTCTTCAGTCGTCAGATATTTTTAGTCTGAAAGCTGATATAGCTGATGACTGATAGCTCTTTCTATTCACCTCCCTTCGCTTTTCGTATCTCAGATAATGCATATACTAAATTTCTTAAGTTGCCTTGTAATACTGAAAGAATACCCTGTAAAGGAGCAACCAACACTCCTACTGTTTTAGCTCTTAATTCATCCTTAGTAGGTAGAGCAGAAAGCTGGATAATTTTTGCTTCAGTTAACTCTTCTGTTCCTAAAAACCCCCTTTTCACTTTTCCAAGCGATAAATCCTTGAAATGTTTAACCAGTATTTTAATAGGGGAGATTTCGTCATCATAAGCAAAGAGGGTGGCAAAGGGGCCGTCGAATTTGAAATTTGAAATTTGAAATTTGAAATTTTGGAGCGCACGCTCCAGTAGTGTATTCTTTGTTACAGTGAATTCCGCATCTTGTTCCCGCAGCTTTTTTCTTAAATCAGACAACTGCTTCATGTTTAAGCCTTTATAGTCTGCAAAAACCAAAGCTTTGGCCCTGGAAAGCTTGTCCTGCAATTTTGTAACTGTTTCTTCCTTTTGTTGTCTTGTTTTAGGCATAATAAAAAGCGCTTGAGGCGCTTTTAAGTGTAAAGTTTAAAGTGCAAAGTTCAAAATTAAATTTGAAAACTTTTAACTTTGAATTTTTAACTTAATTTTCACCTCGGTGAGATTTACGATCGACAAGCCCACTATAGTCCTGAGTGTAGCCAAATCTGACTTGGTGTAGTCGAAGGACTCACTGTCTTAAGCCCTTGTATTCTACCTGAAAGTAATTTAGTTTGTCAAATTTCCGGTACCCAGATCCAGTAACCGCCCGAAGAGCCGGCAGGAGAGCCGGTTAGTCGGTCCACCTCGAAGGTGGGCTTTGACTCCTTCAAGGAGAGCCCTGCGGATGGCGAGGCAATATTGGGAACAGGTGAAGTCCAGGCTCCGGAGGCTCCTGTTTTGCCCAAATTTTTGTTTAATATGGCCAAATCAAAAGAATTAATAACTCCGTCTTTGTTAAAATCAGTATTCCCATTCCAGCTGGCAGAATTGGCTCTTGCACCATAAAATTTTTGAATAATTGCAAAATCAGCTTCAGTGATAACATTATCGTCGTTTAAGTCTCCTGTCAGCATAGTAATAATTTTTCCTTCATTTAAATAAGTCACCTTAGGAGACATAATAAAAGCGGAAGCTGTGGCAATTTGAGCGGAGCCTTTAAGCAGAGCAGTATATCGGGCGCCCGGATTTAATCCCGCCAAAGAGAGATTGTCGAATTCACCTGAAGCAGGTAAGTCAACAGTAAAAGAGAGCAGAAATTTAGGATTAGCTGTAATAACCCCTTCCAGTATTCCTACAAATAATTTAGTTGCTTGACTCGCGGCAGGCCGGCCTTCTAAAGCTGCTTTTAAAGACAAAGTAGGCCCGAATGAGATGGCAATCTCAGGAGAAGAGGAATCAGGTGCGGAACTTTGATCAGACGGCAACTTGGCAATATTTGACTGTGAGTTATCCAACAGATCCTGTGTGGCAGAAGCAGTAGCGACAGGAGAGGTTTTAGCGGTAGTGTTAGTTTTTTTGGGTTCTGAGGCCTTGCTTTTAAAAATTTGGCTTTGGGAAGCCAAATAGGCCCCAATCGGAATAGAAAGAATCAGGAAAACATACAAACCGATGAGTATTTTTGCCCTGGTGGAAGAGAACATATCTACATTATATAGTGGATTAGGGTTTAGGGAATAGGGTATAGTATAAGAATAACTCAAAACTTATATGTTTTCACCTAAAGCTCTCTTGAAAATCATAATTAATACTTTAATAGGTATTATTCTAGTCTTTATTTGGCTTCGGTTTGTTGACTTAAAGCAGATTATAGCTGCCATTTCTGCAGTGAATTTAGCGCTTTTGGCTCCGGCTTTTTTCTTCATGCTGCTTTCTCCCGTGATCAGGGCTTGGAGGTTAAAAATATTTCTAAGGCCAATTAAAAAGCTAAACCTTCCCGATCTAATTTTTTTAAATGGGGTTGCGCAAATCCTTAATTTTTTTATTCCGATCAGGGCAGGGGAAGTGGCTAAAGGAGTTTATTTAAATCATCATTATGGCCTCAGTTTAGGAAAATCAATTGTTTGGATCTTTTTGGATAGGTTTGTGGATCTTATAGTTGTTTTAATTGGCGCAGCCGCGCTCTTGTTAGTAATCCCGACCGCTCTGCATATAACTTTTATAAAAATTATAATTGTTATAACCGTTATAAGTTTAGGCTTGACTTATCTGATGGTATTTCAGGTAAAATTAGCAGAGAAAATAGTCTTTTTTTTGATGCACCTCATACCAGTAAGATTTATTAAGATATATATTGAGCGGGTGTTTAATTTCTTTCTGGAGGCATTTGTTATTTTAAAGAGACCTTCAGCTTATTTAGGAAAATTGATAATACTTACCATCCTGGCTTACGGGGCGGATGCTGCCATCTGGTATTTTACTTTTCTGGCCTTAAGCAGCCCGCAGGAATTTACCAAAATGTATTTAGGGCAACTGCTTTCTGCTCTAACTTACCTTATCCCGGCAGCTCCGGGTTATGTAGGGTCAGCCGAAGCATCCGGACTGTTAATCTTATCAGGGATTTTTGGACTGGATACTAATTTGGCATCAGCCATGACAGTATTATTTCATATAATCTCGGCGCTTTTTGTCATAATCTTTGGCCTGATATCTATTTACAGTCTGAAAATAGACTTGGGAATGATCTTTCAAAAGATCCTGAAAAGGGATTAGATTAGTGTCCCAACCAGGTGTCATGGAGTATTCTAACTTCAAACCTTGGATATTTAACCTTGACCTCTTGACAAACCTTACCCAACTATTATTATTAATATATAAGTGCTCAAGATTAATCAGGCTGCCAAATTATTAGGTGTTTCTGCCAAAACTTTAAGAAGATGGGAAAAGTCAGGCAAACTAACCTCAAAAAGGTCTGCTTCAGGATATAGACTATATGATGAGGAGCAGTTAAAAAGCTTAAAATTAATTAAAGGCAACAGGAATGAGTTAAGAATTGAAAAGATTGCTTCTCTTTCTTCGGTCGCTCGCAATGACAATACAGAAAATACTAATCTTTTAAAAACCTTTAAAGATGCTTTAGAATCCATTGATCAATATCCTGCTACTGCCAAAAACACCTGGCCATCTTTAAAATATATTAAATTCTCTACAACCGGCATACTGGTGCTGGTATTAGGTATAGTCTCTGTATTTGCCTTTAATGCCTTATCTCCTCTGTTTTTATCCACCCCGAAATCCCTAAATACCGATTCTAAAGTTTTAGGAGAATCCGCAGCCAGAAAGATACTGGGCAGTATTGCCTTTAATGTACCGGCCTCTTTTAATAATCTGGTTAAATTTAAAGACTCAGTCAAATTCGAAGGCGAATCACCGGAAGTAGATATCTCAAATGGTATTATTACTGCCTTAAAAGTGACAGCTTCTAATTTAATTTATTCTTTAACTTCCTCTGACGGCATCTCTATTTCCTCAGGACAGGATCCAACTATTAAAAACACCGGTGTTTTATCACTTCAATCCAAAACAGGAGCATTGAACTTAACAGAAGGCACGGATATTACAATTGACGGATTAAAAATCACCAATAAATCAACTCTGTCAACAGTCTACTCAAGAGGAGGATGTTCATCCTGTATTACTGATGCTGATGTGGCATCAGGGTTAACTATTTCCGGCGGCACTATTAATGATTCTGCTATTGGGGCAACTTCCCCCTCAACCGGAGCATTTACCACTTTATCTGCTTCATCTACCCTTGCAGTTACCGGCGCCTCCACCCTAACCGGTAATGTGGGAATAGGCTCATCTTTGACAGTGACAGGGCTGGGAGTATTTAACGGAGGATTGACTGTTTCAGGACTATCTAATTTAACAGGTAATGTGGGAATTGGCACATCAAACGGGAATATAATTACCATCAATAGTTTAGTCGGCTCTGATATTATCCCTTCTTCCTCAGGCGCATATTCTTTAGGCTCATCCTCTTTACCCTGGTCTCAGCTATATTTGACCGGTATTGCCTCAATCGGAGGACAAACTACTTTTACCTCTGCTCCAACCGGCACCGGCGTAGGCAACGGATCTATCTATATTAACCCTGCCTCTGTTTCTGATTCCTCATATACTCTTTTTGGTATAGCTGTAGGCGGGACAGAAAAACTAAGGATGGATGCTGAAGGTAATATTACTGTTCAGGGAAACTTAGTTGGACCTAGCGGAGGGTCCATCGGTTACTGGTCCAGATCAGGCACCAGGGTTTATCCATATACCATAAATGATACCATTGGTACTTTTGGCAACGTGGGTGTGGGCACCACTTCCCCTCTGGCTAATCTTCATGTGGTGGGACAGTGTGTGGCTGAAGGAACAAGAATCAGAAGGAGACGTAGGAAAAAGAAAGGTGTCATTCTGGGGAGCGG
>MFCX01000024.1:0-22901 GCA_001777055.1 Candidatus Daviesbacteria bacterium RIFCSPHIGHO2_02_FULL_39_12
AAGTCAAAAATAAACATTTTTGTTTTTTTGATAACTCATTATATATTTTTTGTAACAGAGTAGTTTTACCAACCTGCCGGGAACCTACAATGGCAATAATCTCCTTTGTTTTTAAAAAGGTTTCTATTTTAGAAAACAAATCCCGAGTGTAATAATGAATTTTAGCAGGGTTATTTATCATAATAACAAAATTATAGCAGGGTTCAGCATAACAGTCAAATGCCAATAAGTAGATTGACACTATCCTTCTTTTCCTGTTAGGATAAAATTATGTCTGCCCGTAATGGCTTCACCCTGGTTGAGCTCTTAGTTACAGTGGCAATCATTGCCATATTATCCGCAGTAGGCACGGTCAGTTTTATCGGTATCAGAAACAAAGCTTTGGATGCCAGGAAAAAGGCAGATATAGATGCTATCAGAAAAGCCTATGAACAAAACTATGATCCAACTGAAAATAATGGCCAGGGAGGATATAAAAAATTAAGGAATGATCAATTTGCCAATGGTAAAATTCCTACCCAACCTGACGGCAGTTCATATATTGCCGTAGTTGGCCCGGCTTCTGATGACTCTGGTGGTCTTTCTTCTGGTTCACGCAATCCTGAAGGTTTCGATGATTATAACGAGGCTTTCATGGTCTGTACTTCTGTGGGTAATAATTCTAATCCCTGTTACTACCCGACCGCCGCCACCTGTTATTGTGCTGGTTCTTCAGGAGGAAATGCTGCGTATATTCAATCCATTACTCCGGTAAACCCTCCATCCTGTGATCCCGGCTCTTTAAGTTATGGGCTGGCAGGTTACTGGAAAATGGATGAGAATACAGGCACAACTATTGCTGACTCGTCAGGCAATGGAAATACTTTGACTTTTGCATCAGATACTGACACCTATGATACTCCAGGGTGGGATAGTAATAACCCACTTAATAATACTACTTCTCTCTCTGCGTTGTCTTTACCAACTAATGATAGCAGAGCTGCTACTATTAATAATCCAGCCAATATCAATATTGCAACTTACCCTATTGCTTATGGAGCATGGGTTTATCTTACTTCATACCCCCCGCCTGGAGCATCTCGACCTAACCCCTATGGAATAGTGATGCAAAAAGGAGGCTATGTTGGAGGATATAGAATTTTCATAAGACCTGATGGTAAAGTTTATGGCGCTATTAATAGCGCCGATACTACTTCATCCCACACAGTAATAAGTGTAGCCAATGCAATAAGTTTAAACACCTGGACCCTTATTTTTGTGACTTATGATGGCTCTAAAATTAAATTATATATAAATGATGGAGATCCAAAGGATCAAAAAGATTATGATAAGAATATTGGCGCAACGACTTATCCATTTTCTGTTGGAAGGACAGAATATAATTCTATTAAAGGTTTTGTGGACGAAGTTCGGATTTACAATCGTGCATTAAACAAAGAAGAAATCTCTGCATTATACAATGGGGGTAATGGGTGTATTTCCCCCTAGAAATCCCTGTTAGATTTTAAATTTCTTTTTTGCAAGAGTTATTATTTGGTTTATGATAGAAGTTATTTGTGAGTTTGCCGTATTTTTTCCCCATCCAGGTTTTCAAAATCCACATCCCAGAAGTATTCTTTTAAAAACTTAGGCAGTTTTTTGCTTTTCATATACTAATTTTACCACATCTGCCGTAATAGTTCAGAGTCCTTGACATACATTTGTCATTCCCGCGGAGGCGGGAATCTATATAGATTCCGGATCAAGCTCGCCTCGCTGAAGCTTCGGCGAAGCGGGTCCGGAATGACAGTTTTGAACTGTTACGTTACGCTGCTGTTAATTGACACTATTCTTCTTTTCCTGTTAGGATAATATTATATGCCTGCCCTTGTTAGGTCGTCTACTGACTACAGTCTACAGTCTATCGCGGAAGTCGGAAGTCGGAAGACAAACATAAAGGTTTTACCCTGATTGAACTTATGGTGGTCGTGGCAGTTATTGCCATATTATCCATAGTTGGCATGGCGGCGTATGGCAATGTGCAGAAAAATGCCCGTGATGCAAAAAGAAAAGCAGATATACATATTATCAGAAATGCCCTGGATGCATATTATATGGATCATGGTAAATATCCTAGTGTAAGTGTCTATAGTGTAAGTAAAGATGTAACAGAAGATGGTTGGACCAATGCGGTTGGGGGTACACAGTATTATGCCAGCGGTAAAGCGCCGGTTGATCCTATCAATGAAGGTACTTATTATTATAAATATGAAGGGGTTACAAGTGTGCCGCTCAAGTTGGGTCGAATTTGTGCAACTGCATTAGAAGATGGGTCCATAAGATATTGTTTAGATCCAACACAATAATAGTTAAAGCTGTATTTTGATATATAAAATCTACCTTGATATTTTGTGGGGAGATAGTATCATCATAATATGACTAATGATGCATTTAAAAAACTACTGGATGCAGCCATAAGACCAGTTAATGACAGACTGGATAAACTGGATCAAGCTATTGAACCTATTAATGACAGACTGGATAAACTGGATGCAGCTTTCAAACCAGTCAATGAAAGGCTGGATAAACTGGATGCAGGTCTAAATGATCTCAGAAAAGAGCTTAAAGAAGTTAAAGATACCCAGGAACAAAGAGTCTTACCCCCCTTAGTATATATTGAAGCTACACTTAAAAGTTATGCTGACAGGTATGTAGCTAATGAAGATCATATTGGAAGGCTTCAAAAAAGAGTGAGTACTGTAGAAAATAAACTGGGAATTATTCCTCCACAGGATTTAACTATACCACTGTTTGAATAGTTTCCGGTATAGAGGAAGGAGTTTTCGACGGAAGATTGCTTCGCCAGTTTACCCTGAGTGTAGTCGAAGGGCTCGCAATGGCGTCCGGTGAGCAGTTACGCTGCTGTTAATTGACACTATCCCTCTTTTCCTGTTAGGATTAAATTATGTCCTGCCCTGTTAAGCTGTCCGTCTGCAGACTACCGAAGTATGAGCCTCACCCCAGGGGTGTAAGCAGGAGTGTAAGCGCAATTTTTCACCGCGGGGGTGGATTGATGGGATTTACCCTGATTGAACTGATGATAGTAGTCACTATTATTGCCATACTTACTGTAATTGGCATAACTGTTTTTACCTCAGTGCAAAAAAATGCCAGGGATGCCAGGAGAAAAGCGGATATTAATGCCATAGCCAATGCCATGGAGGCAAATTATGACAAAACTGCTAACCCGGGAGAATATGCTGCTCTTGTTGCAACTTTTTTTTCAAGTGGCGTAATACCCAGTGATCCCCAGAAAGGTACAGCAATATGCTCAGGAACTACTGTACGCTGCTACTGTGCTTCTAAAAGCACTACAAATAATTTAACTCCTGCTGCATGTGCAGAAGTAGCTGCGGAAGCGGACTCAACTTTTCCATCTGCTACTACTCTACCAGGGCAAACTACCGGACCTTACTGGATGGTTTGCGCTAATTTGGAAGGCACGCCAAATCATTACTGCCGTCAGAATATACAATGAGAAATGATAAGTATAAGCTTTTGGGGTTTACCCTGGTTGAGCTGCTGGTGGTTGTGGCAATTATTGCTGTTTTATCCATAATTGGCATGGCTGCATATGGCAATGTTCAAAAAAATGCCCGCGATGCAAAAAGAAAAGGAGATATACATATTATCAGAAATGCTTTAGAAGAATATTATATGGATAATAAAAGTTATCCAATAACAACTGAATATAGTAACACATCTACTAATGACTGGACTACGATAGTGGGAGGTGCAAAATATTATGCCAGCGGTAAAGCGCCGGTTGATCCTATAAATAGAGAGTCATTTCATTATATATATTATAGTATTGGTAAAATCTGTGCAAGGATGTTAGAAATAGATGAGAAGAGCTTCTGTCTGAAAGCAACACAATAATAGTTAAAAGGGGTATATTTTGTGGGGAGATAGTATTATCATAATTAGTAGCTAATGAAGATCATATTGGTAGGCTGCAAAAAAGAGTGATTACCGTTTGAATAGTTTCCGGTATAATAGAGTTGACATGAAAAAGGCCCTGCCCCCCAAACAAGGTTTTACCCTGGTGGAACTGCTGATTGTGATTACTATTATTGCCATACTTACTATTATAGGTATAGTAAATTATTCCTCGTTTAACAGAAGCGCGCGGGATGCCAAAAGGCAATCTGATTTAAAAATAATCCAGTCTGCCCTGGAAGCTTATCATGCGGATAAAATTTATTATCCTGCATCAATTCCATCTGTAGGACAATTTGCAGCAGGAAATAAAATCTATCTGAATGAAGTGCCAGAAGATCCATTAAAGCCGCGGCAGTTTTATCACTATGTTGCTAAAGATGATACAGGTTCTAGTTGTACAGGTGACAGTTGTACAAAGTATTGTTTATATGCAAAATTAGAGGATAGAGTTCCTGATAGCGATGATGGTTGTTCCCCCTCTGATCCTTCTTATAACTATGGTGTTACCAGGCCATAATATGGTACGTTTAAAGTATGCGTGCCTTCACTTTAGTTGAAATCCTGATTGTCATTTCCATCATGGCTTTGCTTGCTGTTGGCAGCTTTGTTTATTTTAAGGATTTTTCCGCTAAAAAAGCTGTGGAAAAAGCAGCAGGAGAAGTACAATCCTTATTGAGGTTAGCTCAAAGCAATGCTACATCTTCTACTAAATGTAATGATCAGGGCGCAATTTCCTGGTCTTTAAAATTTACAAATGCTACCACCATGAAATTGCGTTGTAGTAATTCTTCGGAAGATAGAGAGGTTAGAACTTATACTTTGGAAAATGCGCAAGTCGATCAAATTAATGGCGATTCAGAATGTACAATCGGACTGCCAGCTACAATAAGTTATACGCCGGGGCTTGGTATACAAAGCATTTCTTCCAGTGATGTATTTACTCTTAATACTTGTTTACAATCCTCTATTATAACTTTTACTATTAAAAATTTAATAAATAACGATACGAAAACTTTTAAATTATCCAAAGGAGGAGCGGTAAATGTGCAGTAAAATGTCAAATGAAAACGGGCAGACGCTGATGGAGCTGATTGTGGTGATACTGATTTCGGTCCTGGTGATCGGGGCTTTGGTGTTTGCCACCATTGCCTCTTTGCGCAATGCCCAGTTTGCCAAAAACCAGGCCCAGGCCACAAAGCTGGCCCAGGAAGGGATAGAGAGAGTTAGGGTTGGACGTGATAGAAATCAGCCCATTACAATTTCAGATACACCAGTATCTTCTTGGAACGGTTACGGTAGTCTCTGTACAGGGACTACAGATATTAAGACTGATTCGATATGGTGTTATCAAATAAACGGTAACTGCGGAGATTCAACATTAGCATCGCCAACCTTTTGCTATTTTAATGTGGATAACCAAGGTAGACTCACCAATTTGACCGCTGCATCATTTATCCCCTCTCGCGCTGAAGACATTCCTCCATTTCATAGGGCGATTATTTTATCTGATGATGCCGTTACCTTTGCTAGTCTAAAGACTGTTACAGCAGTTGTTAGGTGGACTGATTTTTCCGGACCGCATGAATCCAGACTAACTACTATATTAAGGAAAATATGAAGAGGAAATTTCAAATCCGGCTTCACCTCGAAGGAGTCAAAGCCCACCTTCGAGGTGGATTAAGTTTCACGCTGGTGGAATTACTTGTGGTGATGGGAGTTTTGGCTATTGTAGGGACGCTGATTTTAGTGATTTTCACCAATGCTTTAAAGGGCAATAATAAAACACAAATAGTCGGGATAATTAAACAAAACGGACAGGCTGTTTTAGAAGTAATGGATAAGACTATCAGAAATGCGGATAATATAGTCTGTGTGACTACCAGTGGTAAGACTTTAGCAATAGTCAAAAATGGTGTATATACCCGTTATAGATTTGTCCCTCCAAATAATACAAATTTGGCAATTGGAAACTGTGGAAATAGAACTGGTGAAGTGACTGCAAACGGTTGCTTTCAACAGGATTCTCCTGTACAGCCTACTCCTCCAGCCGCAGGAAGTGATATGAAACTTTTCATAGATGGTATTTGTGTTACGGATTATGATTCTTTAATAAATCCTATTACTTTAACCGATACCAATTCTCAAACAGGAGTTTCAGTTGAATGTATTAACAATAGCTGCACCAGTCCGAATGAGATATTTAAGAAAGGACCATCTGCGGGGTTTAAAGATCAGGTGACTGTTAAATTTCAGGTGGCTCCGGCTGTTGGGGTTCCCCAGTCAGTTGCAGGGCAAATTGATGCGGCACAATTTCAGACAACAGTGCAGCTGAGGTAATATAATGATTATATGAAAAACCAGAGAGGCCAGGTTATTTTGCTTTTGATTGTGATTATGACAGTGGCTTTGGCTATTGGCTTATCTGTTGTGCAAAAAAGCTTAGTTGATGTTTCCACTGCCTCCAAAGTGGAACAATCCTCCCGGGCATTTTCCGCAGCAGAAGCAGGGATCGAAAAAGCTTTAACAGGAACTGTCAATTGCACTGATTGCCAATATTTTTCTGATACCTCCTCAACTATTAAACAGATTAACACTAATTCCATTCCCTGTGTTCCGGGTACAACCGGGTGTGCTCAGGAAGCAGGAGTGCGGCAGGTCGCTTTTGAATATCCGCCTTTAGCCAAAGAAGAAGTGGCCCAGGTTTGGTTAGCTGACCCAACTGCTACTAATCTACCTGTTTGTACCGGAGGCACTTATAATATTTGTTACACTCAGTCCAGGCTCGATGTTTATTGGGGAAATTCTTCAATAGACAAGGCAGCCATAGAGTTGACTTTGGTCTATTATGATGGAGTCAAATACACATCCAGAAAATGGTATCTTGATCAGACAACCAGAGATCCTGTTAATGGATTTAGGCAAGTTTCTTGTAGCTCAACAACTTTAATCAGCTATATTTATCAGTGCAAAGTTACTTTGGGAGATAATTCGTATGCGGGTGGTTTTCCTCTGCCGACCGGTCTTATGCTGATTAGGGCCAGGCTGCTTTATAATAATACCTCCCAACCCTTTGCAGTTCAGGCAGGAGTAGCCTGTCCGGCTGCAGCGGGAAGTTGCACAGCCTACTCACTACCTCCTCAGGCAAGGATGATTACTTCAACCGGAACCTCCGGGGAAACGCAAAGAAAAATTCAGGTCTTCCAAGAGTATAAAGTAGCGCCGCCATACTTTGATTATGCTATCTTTTCCGCCGGTGAAATCAAAAAATGAAGGGTTTCTCTCTAATTGAAATGCTGCTGGTGGTGGTCACTGTCAGCACAATAGTTTTTTTGCTGGCTAGTTTGCCGAATGCTTTTTTGCTGATGACCAAAAGTAAGCATCTCAGTTTGGCCAGGGAAATAGCCTCAAAGCAGATTGAGGACATCAGAGCAACAGCATTTGTTAATTTAATCAATGATACCACTGAAATTTCCGACATCAGACTCAATCAACTGCCTGATGCCGCCGGCGCTAAAATCATAGCGGATTGCGAAGCGGCTGTTTGCACAAATGAAGAGAATATTAAACAAGTAACGGTGACAGTTTCCTGGAAAGATAATAACCAACTTCAATCAGTCAGTTTAAATACTTTTGTAGGAGAAGGAGGGATAAACCAGTGAAAGGGTTTACTCTGGTGGAGGTGTTGGTGACCATGGGGATTGCCATCTCAGTAGGGGCATTGCTGCTGGTAATTATAACAAACAGCGCAGGCATGTATTATAAGCAGTCATCAAAACTGCAGGAAGGTTTAAATATAAATGATTCCTTAGGCCAGATCCGGTCAGGCATCAAACAGGCAAATGCTGTCGCTGTCTCATATATTGACCAAGAAGGGGTAACTTATACTTCAAATTCCACCCAGCTGGTTTTAAAAATCCCGTCTCAGGATGCTTTGGGTAATATTATCCTTTTTGTCTTTGACTATTTTATTTATTTTTCTGACGGCTCCTTTTTACGTTTTAAATCCTTTCCGGATGCCGGCAGCTCTCGTAAAGTGGCAGATCAGATACTTTCAAACAGTCTTAACAGTCTTCTCTTTCAGTATTTTGATACGGCTGTGCCTCCTAATGAGGTTGCTCCGGCAAGCAGTAAAAAAGTCAAAGTGACTTTGACTCTTAAACAAAAGAGCGGAGCTGACTTAGAAATTAATACAGCTACATCGGAGGCCAATTTAAGAAATGATTAAGAGTTTTTTTAACACTAGAGGTGAAAATGGGCAGATTCTGGTTGTAGTGTTCGCAGCTTTGGGAGTAATGCTTTTTACTCTGCTTTTTCTAATCGGAGGAGCTCAGGTGTATTTTCAAAATTCCAACTATTCGCTACTCTCAGAAAAAGCAAATGTTTTGGCAGAAGCAGGGGTGGATAAAGCAATTGCTTCTTTAAATAAAACGGGCGGCGATTATACCGGTGAGACTGAAACTGCGCTGGCCGATGGCGCATACTTAGTAACTGTTACTTCTACTGATGCGGCCACCAAAGTAATTGAATCCACAGGCTATATGCCTAATAAAAATAATCCTAAAGCAAAAAGGACAATTAAAATTACCGCCTCAAGAGGCGTAGGAGTAGCTTTTAACTATGGTCTGCAAGTGGGAGAAGGAGGACTGGAGTTGGGAAACAGCAACATAGTCACCGGCTCGATATATTCTAATGGTAATATTGTATCAGGCAGCAGTAATACAATTACCGGAGATGTTTGGGTAGCCAGCGGGCTTCAACCAAGCTCAGATCAGCAAACAGATTGCATAGGGGTAAATTGCCAGTATTTTTTATTTGGTAAAAATGTAAGCGGTGAAGACAGACTGGCAGTAGCTCAAAGTTTTAAACCTTCAAGCAGCGGAATATTAAATAAAGTTTCCATCAGGATAAAAAAATTTGGCAATCCGGCAGATATAACAGTTAGGATCCTGCAGGATAAGAATGGAAAGCCGGACAAAAACGCCATACTTACCTCCGGCACGCTATACAGCAGTTTGGTAACTGCAGAATATGATTTGATAGACGTAACTTTTAACTCATCGCCGGCTTTATCGCAGGATACCCCCTATTGGCTGATGGTTGAGAGTTCTTTCAATCCGGCAAATTACTGGTCCTGGCAAAATGATTTAGCCCAAAGTTATCCGAGAGGCAACCCCGGCTGGTCTGATAATTGGTCAGTCGGAAATCCCACCTGGAATCCGATAAACGGAGACTTGAGTTTTCTATCCTTTATGGGCGGCTCGTTAACCTCTATCCGGGCAGACAGCAATAAAATGACGGTGGGCGGTTCGGTGCATGCCAACACCATAGAGAATGTAATTATCGGCCAGGATGCTTATTATCAGACCCTTATTACTTCTACAGTTTCCGGTGTTTCCCATCCGGGTTCTGCTGATCCTCCGCCTAAGGTTTTCCCTATTTCGAACGCTAATGTGGCTGACTGGAAAAATCAGGTTGATACGGCGGAAACTACTATTGTCGGAGATATTACCTCCTGTGTTTCCACTTTGGGTCCCGTAAAAATTGTCGGCAATGTTAACTTTAACAGCGGCTGCAGGGTGACAGTTAAGAGTCCTATTTGGATTACGGGCAATTTAACTTTAAACAGTAATAATATTCTAACGCTTGATTCAAGTTATCAGGGCGCCTCCGGAGTAATAATAGTAGACGGAAAAATCGAGATGAACAGCAATAATCATTTAAACGGTACCGGCATAGGCAGCAGTCTGCTGATGGCTTTAACAGCCTATGATTCCAGAGCTGATGGTGTTTCGGCCATAAAGGTGAACAGCAACGGCAACAGCGGAGTTTATTATGCTGCAACCGGCATTATCGAACCGGGTACCGGTAATTCCTTTAAGGAATTGACTGCCTGGAAAATTAAACTGATTAATAATTCAGAAATTAATTACGAGACAGGTCTATCCAGCAGCCTGTTTAGTTCAGGACCGTCAGGCTCTTATTCTTTGGTTAAAGGAACATACCAAGTTAAGTAATCTCAAAACTCAAATGTCAAAACTATGTTACAATAAAATTACTGTCTATGGCAAAGATTTTAGTTGGTTTAGATATCGGTTCTTCATCCGTTAAAGTGGTTTCTCTTGCAAAAGAGAGCAAAGGGTATAAATTAGTTTCTCTGGGTGCGGTTCCTACTCCCCAACCGGGTTTAATATCAGATTCTGATACTGATCTGGAAGCTGTGGCAGCGGCTATTAAAAAGTTATTTTCAGTAACCAAAATCGAGGAAAAAAGAGTGGTAGTCGCCTTGCCGGAGTCAAAAGTTTTTACCAGGGTAGTGGATGAATTGCCGTATTTAACAGATAATGAATTGTCCTCTGCCATCCGCTATGCGGCGGAAGAATTTATCCCAATGCCTCTTGCAGATGTTAACTTAAATTGGCAGGTATTGCTAAGATTTAATGATAAAGATGCAAAAAACAGCCGAACAGTGGTGCTGGTGGTCGCATCTCCAAAAAACGCAGTGGCAAAATATATCAAACTTTTAAGTTTGGCCGGTCTTGAGCCAAGGGCGTTGGAAACCGAAACAATTGCGATGACGCGCTCGCTTGCAGGCAATAACCCTTTTTCTCCCAGCACTTTAATTATCCAGCTTGGCGTAAACACCACGGATCTGGCAGCTGTTTCCAAAGGCTTAATCTGGCTGACCAGGTCTATCTCAACAGGCGGCATGGCTTTTACCAGGTCTTTGGCCCAGTATTTTAATTTCGAGTTGTCCCAGGCCGAAGAATATAAAAAAATCTACGGTATGAACGAAGATCAGCTGGAAGGCAAAGTTTTTGAGACATTAAAGCCATTAATGGATATTGTAGCCCAGGAATCAAAAAGAGTAATTCAATCATTTGCGGCAAAATATCCGCAGGACCCTATTAAAAGGGTGGTATTATCAGGGGGAGGCGCCAAGATGCCGGGTTTGGTGGTTTATCTTGCCAACAATTTAGGACTGGAAGTGCAGGAAGCGGATCCCTGGTATTCGATAGAAAAGAATGCGCTTCTTGCGCCAAAATTGTCACCGGTTGCTCCCGCTTACTCAGTGGCAGTGGGTTTGGCTTTAAGAGAGGATTAAAAGAATGGCCAAGATTTCAATTGATTTATTGCCGGCAGAGTTTAAAACAGAAGAAATAAAAAGAACCAGGTTTTATAAAATTTCGGTATTTAGCGTAGCCGTAATTTTACTGGCGGTCTTTTTATCATCTTTAACGGTTGCATTGCGGATTCTGCAAAGCCGGAGACTGGCCCAGATTCAAACCCAAATGGATCAAACAGAGATACGGCTTTCCGGATTAAAAAACACCCAGGCATCCTTACTGCTTTTAAAAAACAGGTTGGCGGCAATAGATCAGTATCTTGGCAACTTTTCAAAACAGGTACAAGTTTACGATCTGATTAACGAGCTTATTCCCCCGGGTGTTGCTATAAACGGTTTTTCAATCAACCAATCAGGTGAGGTAGTATTTACGGCAACTGTTTCGGACGGAGAATCTGTGGATCAGTTAATTGATAACTTTATTTTACCCCAAAACAACCAGGGTAAAATAAAGCAAATTTCAATGGATGCAATCAGCCGCGGCAGAGACGGAGTGTACAGATTGAGCTTAAAAATTCAACCGAAATGATGATTTTTTATCAGGCGCATAAATTATATATATTCCCTGTTGTGGTTGCTGCCTCCAGCTTAATACTCATTATATTTGTGATTTATCCGCAGATAAGCAGCCTGCTAAGCAATCAAAAAACTCAAGACGAGACCTTAGGTAAAATATCTGTTTTGGAAGCTAAAGCGCAGGCTTTAGAAAGTTATGATCCGGCTGATTTAAATTTGCGGGTCAGTTATGCTCTCAATGTTTATCCTGCCGAGAAAGATTTTATGACAGCCATAGGGATACTTCAGAAATTAACCTCGAAACTGGGATTTGAAATCAGTTCGCTTGCTTTAGGATCAGCAGGTTCAAATAAACTGACAAATGCCCAAAGTTTTAATATTAAATTGGATATCACAGGACCCGAAGCCATGCTCAATAAATTATTGAAAGATATTGAGTCTTCGCCCCGCCTGATGCGCATAAATAGTCTGGAAGTAAACAGCAGTCGGCAAACAGGCGCTGGCGCTGCCGCATTAGTGGTAGACGTACTATTTGCCCAAGCTCCAAGCGGTTTTGGCAGTATTGATTCTCCTTTGCCTGAGTTATCATCAAAAGAGCAGGAGATTATACAAAAGTTAGCCCGGTTCAGCAGTACTGCTGCCCAGTCTGTAGTTAAATTTGGTCCACGAGGCAAGGAAAATCCTTTTGAATAATTATTTTAACAAATCCGGTCTGGCTTTTTTTGTTTTTTCCAGGGATTTTTGATAACGCCATTTATTAATTTCAGCATGATTTCCGGAAAGTAAAATTTCCGGCGCTTTCTCCCCCTCAAATTCTTCCGGCCTGGTATATTGAGGATGTTCCAATAGCTGGAAGTTGGAAGATGAATGATGGAGGATAGAAAAGGATTCATCTTCTACAGCCTCCGGTTTTTCTAAAACCCCTGGGATAAGTCTGGTAATGGAATCAACTATTACCATGGCCGGAATTTCCCCGCCTGTTAAAACATAATCGCCTATAGAGATTTCTTCGTCCACAAACTTGTCAATAAACCTTTGGTCTACTCCTTCATAATGGCCGCATACTATGATTAAATGGTCAAGGTTAGATAACCTTTGAGCATCTTTCTGTTTATAGGGTTTTCCTGAGGCAGAAGTTAAAATAATTTTTAATTTTAAATTTGAAATTTTAAATTCGGTTGGATCTACAATAGATTTTAAGGCACGGGTTAAGATGTCGGGTCTTAATATCATTCCTGTTCCTCCGCCGTATGGCCTGTCGTCTACTACCTTATGTCTGCCTTCTCCAAAACCGCGTAAATTTATGAGTTCAAAAACAACTTTACCTTTTTGCTGAGCCCTTTTTAGGATACTGGTATTTAAGATAGGTTCAAAGGCTTCAGGAAAAAGAGTGATGATTGATAGTCGCATACATAAATCTTAAATCGATTTCTCCGTTGCTGGTTCATTTAGCTGTAGGTTTATTCTGACATTTTCAGCAATGGCCCTAACTGTCAAAAGTTTCCTGATAGCTCGGATTGTTTGTCCATTTTTGCCAATTATCAGACCCATGTCTGCGGGATCTACAGTTAAGGTTAATATTATATCAGTTCCTTCTGCTTGCTCATCAATTGCAATTGCATCTTTGTTGCTGACTAAACTGGTGACAATATAATTAAGCAGATCCTTCATCTTTAGTCTCCTCTTTTGTCTTGTCATTCTGATCCCGTCTCTTGGCGGGAGAAGAATCTGTAGATTTTGAATCTTGAGATTCCTCATCTGCCGGTTGTTTATCTGGCTGTGGTTCTGTAGCAGCTGGTTCTGTCGGCGCTGTTTCTGTTGTTGAAGGTGTCGCCTGTTCAGTTTGTGCTTCCTTTGTTGTTTTGTCTGAAGGCTTTTCTTTCTTGGGTTTTCTTGGCGGTCTTTGTGGAGCTTTGCCAATAATTCTCAAATATCCAACAGAAGGTTGGGCTCCCTGTTTGATCCAGTAATCTATTCTGTCCTGTTTTAATTTAATATCTTTAGGTTCGGTTAAAGGATTATATGTTCCTAAAAGTTCAATATACCCGCCTGTTCTTTTGGCTCTTTCATCAACAGCAACCACCCTGTAAAAAGGGTTTTGTCTGCCACCTATTCTCATTAAACGAATTTTAATCATAATTTAGCTTATGATGAATATTAACAGAAAATAATCGCGCTTACAATGATTAGCTGCTAAGCTTCTCTAATGCTTCGGAGGCGGCTTCCTCTTCTGCCACCTGTTTACTGTTGCCGACACCTCTGCCGTATTCTTTCTCCTGAATTAAGACTGCCACAATGAATTGTTTGGCGTGATCCGGTCCTTTGGTTTCTAATATTTTATATTTTGGCGACTGCTTAAACTTTTCCTGGACAATTTCCTGCAAATTGGATTTGGCATCTTTAGGCGGTCCCGACTTTATTTCTTTTTCAAAAAGTGACATCAAAGTTTGACTAATGACTTGTTCCGCTTTATCTATACCTTGATCCAAAAAGACAGCCCCCAGCAAAGCCTCATAAGTATTTGCCAAAAGCTGCGGATTATTTCTGCCTCCGCCCATCTCTTCACCTTTGGAAAGCTGTAAATATTTACCAAGTTCTAGCTTTTGAGCAGCTTTAGCTAACGATTTAGTTCTGACAATGTATGCCCTTAAATTGGTTAATTCTCCCTCGCTATCTTCTCTTCTGGACACATAAAGATAACGGGAAATAACCAGCGACAAGACAGAATCTCCCAGAAACTCCAGCCTCTCATTTGACTCTATATTCAATCTCACCTCATTTAAATATGAGCGATGATAAAAAGCTTGCTGCAGGATTTTGGGGTTTTGAAATGTTAAATCCAGTTTACTTAAAAGTGGAGCGAATTCATCCTTTTGCATTAGTCCAGTAAATTATCCTCAATTAAAACGATTAAATCATCTATCTTGCGTAAGTCTTCTACTTCCTCCGGTTCAAAGCTAATATTAAACCTTTGGGATAAATCTGACAACAAATCATTTAACTCAATAGGACCAAGCCCCAGTTCTTCACGTAAGGTTGCTTGTCTGTCCAGATCCTCAGGATTTAACCCTAAGTGTTCTGCGATGGCTTTAATTATATCTATACTTGTTGGCATAGTTTTATCTTTTTTATTTCTACCACCTTGCCTAAAGCTCCATTGATAAAAGCGCCGGATGAGTCGGAACCAAACTCTTTCCCCAGTTCCACTGCCTCATCAATAATTACTTTAAAAGGCGTATCTTTTTCTATTATTAACTCAAAAACTGCTAAACGCAAGATAGATAAATCAATTTTGTTAATTTCTGAGATCGGCCTGTCCGGTGCGCCTTCAGCAATTAGCTTATCAATTTGAGCTAAATTGTCAACTATCGGAAGAATTCTTTTTGGGGCTTTATTTCCTGGTCTGAATTGCCAGGAAAAAAGCTTTTGCATCAACTTAATTCTTTTAATATGCCTGGGATCGGATTTTAGCTTCACTGTGTTATGCTTTGGTGACGACTACCTGTTGGGGTTTGGTGACTGATTTGCCGCCGTAAAAGCCGCAAAAGACACAGACTATATGAGGTTGAACCAGCTTGCCGCAATTTTTGCACTCAATAAGATTTACTGCTAAATTAATGGCAGCGCGCCTGGTTCTTTTTCTTGCTTTAGAATGTCTTCGTTTTGGTTCACCAGCCATAGTTAATCCGGCATTGCTCCTTTTGTCAGATCGTCCAATTTTCCCCTAAGAGTAGGGTATTTGTCAAGTGCAGGGCTTAGTTTTAATACATCCTGGGCGGCTTGCCTGGTTTTTTCCACCAGATGAATGTCGGAAAATGAGGCCAGTTTAAATTCAAATCTGCCTGATTGTCTGATTCCGAAAATTTCCCCGCTGCCGCGGATTTTTAGATCCAGCTCAGCCAGCTTCATCCCGTCATTTATCTTTTCCAGATTCTTTAATCTATTTTTAGAATTACTGTCCTCAATACCGCAAAAAAGCAAACAGTATGATTGTTTAAGTCCCCTGCCTACCCTGCCCCGGAGCTGATGCAGCTGAGCCAGTCCAAACCTTTCTGCGGATTCTACAACCATAATAGTAGCATTAGTCACATCCATACCGACTTCAACCACAGAAGTAGAAACCAAAAGATCAATCTGTCTGTCTTTAAATTTTTGCATGACTTCATCTTTTTCTTTTCCTTTTAATCTGCCATGCAGCAGTCCTAGTTTCAGGTCGGGGAAAACTTTTTTAAGTTTTTCAAATTCTACCTTGGCAGCCTTTACGGATTGCAAGGTTTCCGATTGTTCTATCAAAGGAGTAATCAGATACGCCTGATCGCCTTCTTTAATTTTTTTCTCTATAAATTTATAGGCATCGTTTCTTTTTCTGCCGGGTACCGCATATGTTTTAATTTGTTGCCTGTTTTTAGGCAATTCATCAATGGTTGATAAGTCTAAATCTCCATACACAACCAAAGCTACAGTTCTGGGGATGGGAGTGGCTGTGGTGGTTAAAAAGTGCGGAACCTTGGCCTTGCTTCTTAGTAAACTTCTTTGCTCAACTCCAAAACGCTGTTGCTCATCTATAACTATCAAACCGACGTCTTCGGTAATTAATTTCTCAGACAGTAATGCATGAGTGCCGATGATGACATCCGGGTAGGAGTCACTAGTCGTTAGAGTCGAGAATCTAGACTTTTTTTCTTGACTCTTGACTCTTGACTCTAGACTCTTCTTACTTCCCGTATAAATTCCCACTTTTATTCCCAGTGGCTCGAGTAAATTTGAGATAGTGGAATAATGTTGGAAGGCTAAGATTTCTGTTGGAGCCATAAACAAAGTTTTATAGTGGTTTAGATAGACAAGATAAATAATGATCGCGGTAACAACAGTTTTACCGGAACCGACCTCTCCCTGTATTAATCTATTCATGGGCTGATTTTTTTTCAGATCAGTGATTATTTCTTCTATCACTTTCTTTTGAGCAGCAGTTAGGGTAAAGGGTAATTTACCTATAAACTCTTCCAAGGCATCAGGATAGATAGTCAAAGGAGCAACTAAGAGTTTTTTACTCCACGCTTTTCTTGTTTTGATTGTGGCCAAGGATATGTAAAACAATTCATCAAAAGATAATCTTTTTTTAGCCTTCTCCATCTCTTTATAGTCCTGTGGTTGGTGAATTTTTTGCAGGGCATCCGGTAAAGAGAGCATTTTATCCTGGATAAATTCCGGCAGCGGATCCTGAAGCTGGTTTGAGATTGTTGGCAAAAGTTGGGCAATTTTGGCTCTGAACCATTTGGAGGTTAAACCGGCAGTTTCAGGGTAAACCGGCACAAGTTTTCCGGTATGCAACAACTTGTCATTCGGGATGACATTTTGACCTGATTGTGTTGGAAGTTTTTCCCAGACAGGGGCTACCATGGAGATTTTATTTTTATACTTTTTTAATTTGCCGGAAATTTGCAGCCTGTCCCCTACCTGAATCTGGTTTGTCAGCCATCTTTGATTAAACCAGGTTAAAGTTATGGGCGAGGCGCCGTCATTAAAAATGGCCTGGGTTAAGATTTTGCCAAAGCGGGTATAGATATTTTTAATTGACCAAATTTCTCCCTGTAAAGTAACTTTTTCATCTATTTTAGCCTCAATTGCAGAAGATACCTGAGAAAAGTCATCATATCGGAAAGGAAAATGGTAAATTAAATCCCCGACAGTAAAAAGCTCCAGCCTGCTTAATTTATATAACAAAGAAGGTCCAATGCCGGTTAAAAACTTTAAAGGAGTTTTCAAATTCATACCTGAATTGTAGCATGGATTCAGGGGTTATCTTTCTTTAGGAGCAATCCAGCCTATTCCTAATAAGGCTTCCTGAAGTTCCTCGGGGATTGGACCTCCAGTTTTTATGCGTTCTACTAAACTGGCTATATCTGTTGGTTCAGTTGCAGCTTTGGGTGCAGCAATTTCTATTGGTTCTATGGCTGCCGGTTCTGCTATTTTCTGAAACGACCAAGGGAAGTCCATTGTTTGAAGCGGACCATAGACCAGTTCTAGCGGAGGGTGATGCCGTGCTAGGGCTTCATTGAAAAATTTTAGATAAGCCTTGGATATTTCGTTATGAACTCTGTAGTATTGAACTGTAGCCTTTGTATATTCATTTAAAGCCTGGCGTAGATCTTCAGTAGCAAACTGAGAATCACCGACTATGGTATGGAATCGGTCGGCGGGTTTCAATAGACTGTTTTGTAGTTTAATTAATTCACTAAATTCTGTAACGCCTAACTGCCGGCATAAGCGGTTATTGAAGTCAACGTAATATGTGTTTTCCTGTTCAAAACGTCCGGAATTTCTGACTTCCAAGTATACTTGAAAAGCTTGTTGAAGCTCAGGTGGTTGTTGAGAAAAGATTTCTATCAATAACTCTCTATCTTCAGGTCCCTCAGCGCCTAATAAGAATGCAATAAACCAGGGTGTGCCGGCAGGTTCAGCCTGCATGATGACTTGTAACTCTTCCTTATTTAATTTATTTGCGCCTATTTTCTTGGCTAAGTGATAAAAACAGTATTCCTCTGATAATTGCCCACGATACGCAAATGGGTTTACTCCGGGATGGTGAAACCGCCTGCGGATATCAGCAATGTCATCTGCCTCTGTTATTCCTTCCATTCTGGCTCTAAAGTCATCATATTGGCTTCTCGCATCCCAGTCTGTAGGATTAGTACCTTCTGAAAGGTAAGTAGGCATTTCCGGACGAAACCGGTAGCAATATTCTGCTTGTGAGTCTTCTGCTTTTCTTACAGCATCAACATTTCCCTCAAAGTTGCCAAAGCCTATACAAATACAGCCATCCTGCCGGACAACTGTAATTTTTCCATCATTACCATTCCACCCGCCGATCATTTCTGTTCTGTTTAACACCTTTTTTAAGTTATACCTGGAAGGTATATCATCGGCATTTCCCCACATTGTTGTGCAGGCAAGACCGTCAACAACCAGCCAATAACCTTCTGCTAATTTTGGAACCTTTCGCTCTTGCGCTGCCTGGGCATATATTTGATCTATTTCTGTTCTGACCTGAGGCATTTCCGACAAAGCTTGCAGGAAATCTAAGATTTGTCCCTCAAGTGGAGAAGCAGGTTGAGCTAAATCAGATTGCCCGGCAATTACTAAGGCAGATTGTAAAACCTGAGAAAAATCAGATCGGTCTAAGCAGCTTACGATAATGTTAAGTTTTCTGACAGTAGCTGCTTCGGCAGTGTTAGCATAGGTTTCATAGCCTGATGGAAATTGGTTCCTTAAGTTTTGAACTAAAGGGGGAATTTTGTTTCTTACTCTTTGTGTCAGAATCTCTGCGGGTTCTGCTTGAGCAGGACTTGCAGCTTCTATGACCTCAAAGATGACAGGTTTTGCTGTTTCGGCTGCCGGTTCTGCGGTTACTGCTTTGGCAGCTTCTTCAGCTGTTTCGGCTGCCGGTTCTGCGGTTACTGCTTTGGCAGCTTCTTCATTTGCAGTCGCCATTAGGACTGCAGGTTCACTTGACGTTAGATCATTTAATAGCGTTAATGTTGCCCGGTCTCCATAAAATATCTGCTGTTTATTAAACCAATCTAGGATAGGGAAAATCTTACCATTGGAATGTCTGATAAATCGCTCATGGAGATCTTCGGCGCTTATATCTGCAGGTATCTTTGCAACTTGATTTGTCTCTTGAGCTAAAGCTATAATTTGAGCCGATCTGACAATAACAAAAGCTCTTTTTGCCGCCTGTCTGTCGGGGTATAAAACATGAACTGCAATCCATAATTCATCAGGATCCTTACTATCAACTCTTGGTTTGGAGAATAATCCTTTTCTTTCTTGCGCCAAAATCTTAGTTCGATAACTGCGTTCTTTATCCTTGAGTTCCTTCAGTTCATCTTTATTTAAAACAGCGTCTGTCGAAGGTAATAGTCGAGAGGATAATTTTTGTGGTAAAGTAGCCAATTGCTCCGGGGTTAGTCTCATTAATTGTTGTGGCTTGGGAATAACCGGCAATGCTGATCCGGCAGACTCTGTTTCGGTGGTCATTTTAACTTAGCAGCTGCGGGTTTTGCTTTATATTGGCAACTGCCTGATTTAATTGCTTCTCTAAATCTTGTGCCAAAAGAGGTTGGGTGGAGGCAAATTCTTCAATTTTATCTTCCATTTCCTGGCTGTCCGGGGGTAAATCCTTGATCACATTTATTTGCTCAGGGGTTAAACTGTCAATTACCGTATCTATCACTACGCCGTTTAAGTAGTTATTGATTTTTTCTACCCAAGCGCTTTTTTGCTCCTGCGGAATTTGGGCAAATTGAGGTGAAGAGAAAACCTCAGCAACTAAACTATTTAAATAGGCAGTAATTTTTTGATCCATATTACTTAGCTACTATACCAAGTTTTATCAAAGACTCCAGAGTATTTTTGTTTAAAAGACTATTATAAATACTTGAAGTACCGTTGCTTAAGTGAAACACTTTATATAGATCCGGATTAGTCTGGGGATTTAATTGTCCATGAGACCAAAAGTTGGCAGCTTGCTGCATATTCCTAGATAAAGCCTCGGAATCTATATCACCGGGTTGCCCTGTGGCGCTGAGTAAGTGATGGATATTTTTGGTTCCGTTTTCTACTAAATGCCAAGGTTGACCATTGTATGTTAAAGAATCATTAAATGTTGAACCGGATACGATCGCTCCATTAGGAGCAGTTACGTGATCTATAGGATGAGCAGGAGCTTCTGCATGAGGAGGTACTGCCGGGGCTTCAGCTGCTGGTTCAGGAGCTTCCGCAGCAGGCGCAGGAGCATGAGCTTCTGCAGTGGGAGCGGGGGTTGCATGGACTTCAGGTGTAGCCGTTGCTTGTGGAATCGGTGTTGTCTCTGCTGTTGGAATAGGGGTTCCAGTTGCCGGGACATGAGTTTCTGCGCCGGGAATTACTGTTTCGTGAGCGGCCGGTGTATGCACCTCAGCTGTGGGTGCAGCAGATGCTTCAGACATAGCTACGGGACCGGTTGGACCATGCACCACCGGAGATGCAGTAGCAGCTTCTTGAGCTTGTTCAGCAGCAGGAGGCCAACGGAATTCCGGTAATTTAAATTCGGGCAGTTTTATCTCCGGAGCATGGAATTCAGGTAGCTTGACCTCAGGCATATGTAGTTCGGGCATACTGATTTTCGGTAAGTGAATCTCAGGTAATTTAATACCGGATATATTCTTCTCCCACCATTCCCACGGAGAAATACCCTCAAAAGCCATTTCCGTAATCGCCACACCGGCTGCCGCCCCGACAGCCCCAAAAATAGCTCCTCTCAGAGCTGCCCCAGCCATTCTTCTACGATTAATTCTGAAAGCCTCTTTTAACTCTGTTTTTACCTCAGATAAACCAGCATCCTCAACTTCTTTTGCGACAAATTCTTTGCGCTGATGGAGATATTCCATTATAGCTGCTTTGCTCAGACCGACCGCTGCCCCTCCTCCTATTAAGATCAGTTCCGAAGTACCTATGCCAGCTATACCCAAACCTACCCTGAGGCCTACCTTCCCTACCGTTCCTAGCCCTGCTCCGGTTGCTCCCTCAACAATCATATCTCCCAATCTTTGACCGAATATGCGCTTCTCCATTGTTTTAGAAGTAGTCCTTTTAACAAGTTCTGTAACTATTGTTGCTGATTTGGGTGCAGAGCCGGTAATTCTTCCTATGGCTGAAAAAAGTGATTCTCTGACAGGATGCGAATCAAACACCGCAGCTAATTTTGCTTCGGTACCATGAAGTATTGATCCGACAACTTCAACAACTCGACGACCTCCGGCTAATAATCTATTAGATTGAGAAGTACCAGGGAGTTTATCATCACCAAGTAACGGCTCCCTTGTTGGAGAGGAAAGGTTACTAGTAGGTATTAGGTTCGGGTCTAAACCCAAAATATCTTTAGACATAATATATTAATCATCTCAGGTTCAAATCTGTTTGTCAAATTACGATATGACATCTTATACCATATACTGGGTGTAATACTGCAACAGCCAGTAGTATGGATTTGGTCTTTTTTTAACTACGTCCCAAAAACCAAAACTCTCCATATCAGGCAACTCATGTATCAGTACTCCTGCGATACCCATACTTTTTGCTGAATCAATTATTTTTACTATGCCCTGTTTATATTCATCATGAGTTCCCAGCTCTGTTATCCATATTGGAATATTGACCCCGTACTTGGCAAATGCTGCTTTTGTATAATCCATTCTGTCCTGCAAGTCTGAAATTGTATTATAAGTATGAACAGCAAACATCACTTTCTTCGGATCAGCTTTGGCCAAATCAAACCCTGTTTCTCTTAAATTACCCAATAGTTCATCTGTACGACCCGGCCACGTCAGAGCCCCCACCATAATTTTGGTATTTGTCTGGCCCAATCTTGTCCAGATTATATCGGTTGACCTTTTAACAAACCGGGCAAAAGTTTTCAAATCCTGTTTTTCCCAAAACTCAACTTCGCCGTTATCAGGCTCATTACCAAGTTCGATAATAACTTTCTCATAATTTCCGATTAAACGGCCGGAAAAAAGAAACCTGAATCTTTTTTCCAAATCTTTCTCTTCCAGCAGTTTATCCGGCTGGAAAACCAAAACGATTTCTAAATCCCTTGCTTTGGCTTCCTGTATGGCTTTTTGGACAGCTTGAGATTCGGCGTTGCCGTCGTCTATATCACCGTTTCCGACAGTAATTCTGACCTTGCCTACCCCTAATTTGGCCGCCTCTTTTATTAAACCAGGATCGTCCACCCTGATACCCAGAAAGTTATGTCTTTTGATTGCGCCCTCAGCAATCGGCTCTCCGGTTACGACATCAATCTGACCGATTGGTATTTCCGCATCCTGTCCGTGGATATTAACTGCAAACCGGTAGTTTGAGCCATATCCTTTAATACCCAACTCTTTGGGAATCTCGGCAAATTCAATCCGCCGGTCTGTCCCGGGTACAAAAAAGTCCGGCCTGGGAACAATTAGCCGACCCACCAGCGAAGGATATTTTTCAGGTGTCTTAATACTCTCAGGGCCTCTTTCTACTATTATTGCAGGGCCGGACTTTTTTGCCGGTTCAACTGTCGGCTTCGCGGGAACCATCTTATCTTTCGGTTTAGGCGGCGTCTCAGCCGGCAATCCGACTTTTGTCACAGTAGCTATGAGTCCTGCTGTCGCGGCAGTAACTCCGACAGTTGCAGCTGCCTTTAAAAACTGTCTCCTGCTTTTAGAGTGAGCGGCTGCTTTTTCAGCCTGATAGGGGGGCA
>MFCX01000024.1:22915-26491 GCA_001777055.1 Candidatus Daviesbacteria bacterium RIFCSPHIGHO2_02_FULL_39_12
AACCGGAAACAGGCTCCTTCACCATATAAAAGCTGCTGGTTATTAACATACTTTAAAACCTCATTGTCCGGATTTTTAATCAGTTTTTGATGAATTTTACCGGCCTTTATGCCTTCAGGTATCCTGACTGTTTGATTTGTCTCTTGAGCTAAAGCTATCAGTTGAGCTCTACGAATAATTCCATAAATCGCCTCTGCCTGCTCTTTAGGGTATAAAACATGAACTGTAATCCATAAATCATCAGGATCCGCAATTGAAACCGGTAGATGTCCCCTCAAATTCATTCTACCATTTTTGGTTCTGGCCACACTTTGCAAATATCTACTGTCTGCTTTGTGTTGTTCGTCTGTTTGAATATTGGAACTTCCTAAATTTCTCGCATATAATACGTCGGCTACACGATAGGATAATTCAACAATATCTTGTCTGTTTAAACCTTTTAAATACCCGGGATTAATAAGGGGTGGAGGATTAGCTTTCTCGGTCGGTGGCGTTGGTATAGCTAATTCTGTTTCGGGCATATTTAAAGTTTACCTTATGGAAACCAGGAGCGGCAGAAAAGAAAAAAGGATAATTGACACTCCGGCAATTACTGACAAAATTATCCAAAAAATTTTAAACTTTTGTGAGTACATCATAATAATATAATAAAATCTAATAAAGCTTTTTTGGTTGGATCTTCAAAATACTTACGTACCGGTTCCAGCTTTTTAATTAACCATTCTGCTAGTGCAGCTTTTAAATCCTGCGGATGTAATTTTTTCTCCGCGTAATCTTTTTCCAAATGTTCATACGAGGAGTAACTTAAATCTCCTCCCCATTTTTCCGGCCTTTTAATAGTAAAATCAAAATTGGGTTCATAAAACACTAAATACTTAGTCCAGTTTAAAACAGGATTGTTTTCTATTATTCCCTCCGGAGCATAAGCCTGATTTATCTTATTTTGGATATCCTCCGGTGAGTCATGAATTGAGATGCCGCTGCCTGCTTTGGATTTGCTCATTTTAGATTTCATGGCTATTTCATCCTTTTCCCCTTGGACATTCTGAGGTAATCCGGTTAGGGATAAGAGTATAGGATGATGTATTGCCACCGGTTTAATTTGATTGCCTTTATTGTCTTTTAAAGCATGGGTTTTGACCTGATTGGCGCTGTCTCTTGCTATAACATGCACTTTCCTTTGATCTAAACCGGCATGGGCAATATTGATATCTAAAAGGAAAATATCTGCAGCCTGCATGATAGGATAAAATAATTTATCTGTAGGGATATTATCATCTAACTCTCCCCTACCCATAATAGTAATAGACCTTTTAGTTCTGGCTAAAGTAGTGGTTTTGCCAATTTCTAAAAGTGTTAACCAGAAGTCAGGATTTTGAGCATAAGTTTCAGAGCAAAGCTTAAAGATTAATTTATCAGGATTTCCGCCGATACTTATAAAAAGAGCTTTGAAAGCTTCGGTAAAATAGCCTTTGGCTGCTTTTTGAATAGTTTCTAACTTGCCGTCTAATTTATCATTAATAGCAGAATGTAAATCAGCCAGCCAAATAATAGTCCGGGCTCCGGCATCTTGCAGGTCTTTGACCTTGAGTAAGGTAAATAAAGAACCCAAATGTAATTTGCCGGAGATTTCAAAGCCAATATAGTGTTTAAGCGGCGTGCCGGATTCAATTAAAGATTTTAATTCTTCTTCAGTTAAAACTTCCTCTAAATTCCTGGTTATAAGTTTAAATTTTTCATCAGGGCTCATGAGTTCATTATACCTAAAAGTGAAGTATTTAAAAGAGGCAGTGCGAAACTTGTGTTTGTGTTAAGATTAAGCTTGCGATGGTTAAAATTACTACCAGATTAACACAAGCTTTGGTGGCTGCTTATGACAGGGTTTATGCCAAAAACGAGGACAGGACAATTTCTGTAAATCCACTGGTTGCTGAACTGGCCAGCTGGTATGAAAGATTCAGGACAGCCATGGATTATAACGCTGATGAGGTGATATTGCGTTCAGCTATTGAGAGGATTTTAAAAAGAAGGCTGATTTTGGGGGGCAATGGACAGAATGTGGCAGCTCCCTTAATCCGCGAGTTGGTTTGGGCCAGATATTTTCCGGATTCCAGCATACCCGAGTCGGTTATTGTTCAGGTGGCTCAGACTATAGATCTTCATTTATCTTTGGAGAAAAAAATTAATGACAAGCATAGGATTAATAAGGGTTTGGTTAATGAATGGATATTGCAGCTTTTATCTGCGGAGATTGAAAAGATTTTAAAACCCAATGATCCTAAGGATCTGATGAGCAATTTTATCTTTCAGATTTTTAGAAAAAGAATTTCCATTGTTGATGATACGGATCAAATACGGGATATCCAAACCTTTATTGCGGTAAGACGCGCTTATGCCAGTGATGATTTGGCCTTTTTGCGCTACCATCTTTTTACGCAGTACTTTGATAAATTGACCCGGGAGAATTTTGAGGAAATTGTTGACGGGTTTCCCCAGGCTGTCAAAAAAATTAAAGAACAATTTGAATACATGGCCAAGGATAAAATCTACACTTACGTTAAAAACCAAATTGCCCCCTTTTTAATTCTTGATGGAGTTTTTAGGAAAAACCGCGGCCATGTCTCCAGACTGGTTGATGATGAAGAAAGGCTCAATATGGAAATACTCAGCGCCTGCTTGGAAAAATATAAGGCTATCAGGGGCAAGGTCGGCAGGGCCATTATCAGGAGTGTGATTTTTATATTCTTTACCAAAGCGGTTTTTGCCCTATTTATAGAAGGCACTTATGAAAGGCTGATCTACGGCCAGGTTATCTGGTCCTCGATTGCCATTAATGTGCTGACTCCGGCGCTGCTTATGATCATAGTCGGTTTATTAATTAAAACCCCCAGCCGGGAGAATTCCTTTAAAATTCAAAAAAGGATTCATACTATTTTATTTGACGAAGACCCGGCACTGGAAACACCATTAGTTGTAAAGAAAAAGCCCGGCAGGACAGATCCCTGGCTTTGGACTGTATTTTTGGCGCTTTGGCTGGCTACTTTTGGTTTAAGTTTTGGGGCCATAGTATTTGTTCTCTCGAAACTAAGTGTCAATCCTTTCTCTCAGGCGGTCTTCATTTTCTTTTTGGCTATAGTTTCTTTTGTATCATATAGAATTAACAGGACTGCGCATATGTACACGATAAGAGACAGAAAGGATGATCTGGCTTCTATACTGTTTGATTTTTTCTTTATGCCGTTTATTCAGGTAGGCAGCAGGTTAACTTTGGCAATTTCTCAAATTAATATTATTCTTTTTGTCTTTGACTTTATTATTGAAACGCCGTTTAAGGGTATTTTTGCCTTCTTTGAACAGTGGTTATTTTTCCTCCGCGCCCAAAGAGAAAAACTGGATTAACTGCATATTTGACGGAGGTTAAAGCCTTCTTGTAAAATATTCGGAATTCTAGCACAATAGATATATGGAACATGGAATAATTTTGGCGCCGGAAGTTTTGGGGCATATACAGGGTTTGCCCATTACTAATACTTTAATCACAAGTTGGATTGTCATGGTTATTTTAATTGTTTTAAC
>MFCX01000024.1:26570-45383 GCA_001777055.1 Candidatus Daviesbacteria bacterium RIFCSPHIGHO2_02_FULL_39_12
TCTGATTTAAATATGACGTTAGGACTAGCGCTGATTTCTGCTTTTTTAACCCATGCTTTTGCTTTAAAGTATTTAGGAGTAATTGATTATCTAAAAAGATGGTTTACCCTAAACCCAATTTTTTTATTTGTGGGACTTTTGGAACTGGTGGGAGAAGTCACAAAAGTGGTATCGCTATCTTTCCGGCTTTTTGGTAACATATTTGCAGGCGAGGTAGTCCTGGCAACAATCTCTACGATTTTTGCCTTTATAATACCTCTCCCTTTTTATTTTCTGGAAATTATTGTAGGATTTGTACAGGCAGCAGTGTTTGCCATGTTAACTTTAGTATTTATGGTATTACTTACTGAGAAGCACGGAGAGGAACATTAAAGAAAGGAGAAAAATATGCCAGAAGGTTTACCATCAGCTTTAGCAATTGGCTTGGGAGCATTAGGTCCGGGTTTGGGTATTGGTTTAATTGGGATGAAAGCAATGGAAGCAATCGGGAGAAATCCCGATGCTCAAAGCAAGGTTTTACCGGCGATGCTTTTGGGAATGGCTTTTGCTGAAGCTATTGCCATTTATGCTTTGGTGATAGCATTTATTAAATAAGGGGAAAGCGGTAAGGGTAAAGGGGAAAGTAATGACAAATCTTCACCCTTCACCCTTCACGCTTTACCCTTAACCCTGACTTATGGAAATTTTGAATCAGTTTGGAATTCAGCCGATACTTTTAGCTGCGCAAGTAGTCAATTTTTTAATTTTGCTGTTTATCTTAAAAAAGTTCCTATACAAGCCGATTTTAAATGTTTTGGAAGAACGTAAGAAAAAAATTGAGGAGAGTTTAAGAAATGCAGAGGAAATTGAGAGAAAATTAAGTGAAATAGCCGAGAAAGAGTCGGCGGCTATACTAGAGTCAGCCAGAGAAGGTGAAAAAATAATTAAGGAGGCAGGCGTTGCCGGAGGTCAGATAATAGAAGATGCCAATAAAGAAGCAGAGAAGATTATACTAAGAGCAACCAACCAGGCGAAACAATTAATGATTCAGGAAAAAGAGAATCTGCAACAATCTGTTAAAGAGCATGCGGCGGATTTGATATTTTTAGTAATTCAAAAAGTAACAGGTAAGGTTTTGACGAAAGATGATCGAAAAAGGATTACCGAGGAAGCAATCAGGAGTTTGAAATCATGACAAAAAAACAATTACAAAAAGTAGTAAAACAACTTGTGAAGGTAAGTTTTATTGATGGAAAAATGGTAGAAAGTAATATAATCAAGTCAATTAAAATTTTAAAGTCTCAGTCTAAATCTCAGGCGATTTTAGCATTGTCAGAGTACCTTAGGGCTTTAAAAAGGAAGCAAAGGGAGCACACTTTATTTATCGAAACAACTTCTCCTTTGTCTGTCGGTCAAATTAATAAAATTTTAAAAGCAGTAGAAAAACAGGTTAAAATAACTAAGGTAGTCACACAAATCAATCCGGAAATTTTAGGCGGATTTAAACTAAAAATTGGCGATGCAATTTGGGATGAAAGTTTGATGGGTAAAATAAAACAAGTAAAGGAGACAATTATAAGCTAGTATGGCTGATTTAATGGAACAAATCCAAAAAGAAATATCAGGTTTAAAGCTTAAAACAACCCGTCAAAATGTCGGGATGGTAACCGAGATTGGTGATGGTGTGGCCAGAATTGCAGGTTTGTCTGATGTACTGGCCTCAGAAATGATTGAATTTCCTTTTGGAGTGTTTGGACTGGCTTTAAACTTAGAAGAATATAACGTTGGAGCAGTGTTACTCGGAGATTTTACTAAAATTAAAGAAGGTATGGAAGTTAAAACCACAGGCAAGGTTTTACAGACGCCGGTTGGCGAGGCCTTAATTGGCAGGGTGGTAAATGCTTTAGGCCAGCCAATTGATGGTAAAGGCGCAATCAAAACTAAAACTTCCTACCCTGTTGAAAAAATTGCTCCGGGTGTTATCACCAGACAATCTGTTACTACTCCGCTTCAAACCGGCATTAAAGCAATTGATGCTCTAATTCCTATTGGCAGGGGTCAGAGAGAGTTGATTATTGGCGATAGGAGTACAGGTAAAACAACTATCGCTATAGACACGATCATTAATCAGGGTCGGCAAAGCAACACACCGGTTATCTGTATTTATGTGGCTATTGGTCAAAAAACTTCTAAAGTGGCACAGCTGGTAGCAAAACTGGAAGAAACCGGCTCAATGGATCATACTATTGTGGTAGCAGCCACTGCCTCAGATCCGGCCACAATGCAATATATTGCCCCATACGCCGGAGTTGCTATGGGTGAATATTTTATGGATCAGGGAAAAGATGCTTTGATAATTTATGATGATTTATCCAAGCATGCCTGGGCTTACAGACAGATGTCGCTCCTTTTAAGAAGGCCTTCCGGAAGGGAGGCATATCCGGGGGATGTATTCTATCTTCATTCAAGACTTTTGGAGCGGGCTGCCAGGCTGAACGGGGATTATGGCGGAGGGTCTTTAACTGCTTTGCCTATTATCGAGACTCAGGCTGGGGATGTTTCTGCTTATATTCCTACTAATGTTATTTCTATTACTGACGGACAAATTTATTTGGAAACGGATTTGTTTTTTGCCGGAGTCAGGCCTGCTTTGAATGTCGGTTTATCAGTGTCCAGGGTTGGCGGCGCAGCTCAAACCAAGGCCATGAAATCCGTAGCAGGAAGATTAAAGTTAGATTTAGCTCAGTTTAGGGAACTTGCTGCCTTTGCCCAGTTTTCTTCTGATCTAGACTTTTCTACCAGGGCTCAAATTGAAAGAGGCAAAAGAATTACTGAAATTTTAAAACAGCCTCCCTACTCCCCTGTCCCTGTTGAAGAGCAGGTTGTAATTTTATGGACAGTGACAAATGGATACTTAGATGAAGTAGAAGTAACAAGAATTAAGGAATTTGAAAAAAAATATATTCAGCATCTGAAATTAAGAAATAAAAAGTTAATGTCAGAGCTGTCAGAGAAAAAGGTTCTAGAGGAAGGGATGATTAAGGAACTGGAAAAGACTACTAAGGAGTTTGTAGGGATGTTTGGGAAAGGGTAGAGAGGAAGCTTTAAGGGCAATAAAGGCGGCGGAAGATGGCAAACACTAGAGAATTAAGAAGACGAATAAGATCAGTTAAAAACACCAGCCAGATTACCAAGGCCATGCAGATGGTGGCGGCTACTAAAATGAGAAAAGCGCAAAATCAAGCTGTAAATGGCCGGCCATATAGCGGGAATCTCCTGGAGTTACTTATCAGATTGTTACCCGAAATTCAAGCGGAGAGTCATTCGTTGCTGGGTGGAAAAGAGATTGCTTCGTCGCAGACTCCTCGCAATGACGTGATAGGGGTGGTGGTTTTATCAACAGACAAAGGCTTAGTAGGCGCCCTGAATACTAACATCTTCCGGACAATTTCAGCCTTACACCTTCCAGGTGTAAACGTAAACTTTTACACTATTGGGAAGAAAGGCAGAAGTTTTGTAGCCAGAACCGGCAAGGATTTGCAGGCAGATTTTGAAAATTCTGATGTAGTGACTTTCAGACAGGCAAAGCAACTGGCTAGAATGTTAATGGATGCTTATTTAAATAAAGAAATTGGAGAAGCTTATTTAGTTTATCCAAGGTTTGTATCTACACTCCGGCAAGAAGCAACAAGGGTTAAGGTGTTACCAATAGAGCTGGAGTCTGTCATTGCGAGCGAAGCGAAGCAACCTAGTCCAGAGACAAATCCAACCAAGATTGTCAGGACTCCTCGCAATGACGAAAGCGGGGCTGACTTTCTTATAGAGCCTAATCCGGATGAATTGCTGGATGAATTACTTACCCACTTTGTGGAGATTAGGATTTATCAAGCCCTTTTGGAAACAAAGGCTTCAGAACACTCAGCCCGGATGATTGCCATGCAGAATGCCACAGACAATGCCAAAGAACTTGTCGGAGATTTGAAATTAACATATAATCAGACACGCCAGGATGCTATCACCAGAGAACTTTTGGAGATAACATCTGCTGCAGCAGCATTGGAGTAACATGAATAAGGGTAAAGTCTTACAAATCATCGGTCCGGTTGTAGATGTGCAGTTCGAGGGAAAGAATCTGCCGGCAATTTACAACGCACTTGTCATCACAGGTAAATTGGTCCTAGAGGTTCAACAACATCTTGGGGAAGGCACTGTAAGGGCTGTAGCTATGGGTTCTACAGACGGATTAAAAAGGGGCACTTTGGTGGAAGACACCGGTGCTCCTATTTCCGTACCGGTTGGCGAGGAGGTTTTAGGCAGGTTATTTAATGTCTTAGGTGAGACTATTGACAAAAAAGGTCCGGTCAAAGCTAAAAGGCATTGGCCAATTCACCGTAGCGCTCCCTCATTTGAAGAGCAATCTACTGCTTCTGAAGTTTTTGAAACAGGAATTAAAGTGATTGACTTGCTGGCTCCGTTTGTGAAGGGTGGGAAAGTAGGACTTTTTGGCGGGGCCGGAGTTGGTAAAACAGTTTTAATTCAGGAGTTAATTAGAAATATTGCCGCAGAACACGGAGGTTACTCTGTTTTTACCGGAGTTGGTGAAAGAACCCGTGAAGGAAATGATTTATATAAAGAAATGCAGGAGTCCGGAGTTATTGATAAAACTGCTATGGTGTTTGGACAAATGAATGAACCGCCCGGGGCAAGGCAAAGAGTAGGACTTTCCGGTTTGACCATGGCTGAGTACTTTAGGGATGAGCAAGGAAAAGATGTACTGCTTTTTATTGATAATATTTTTCGGTTTACTCAGGCAGGATCGGAAGTATCAGCATTACTTGGCCGTATCCCTTCTGCTGTAGGTTATCAGCCGACTTTAGCAACAGAAATGGGTCAGCTGCAGGAAAGAATTACTTCTACTAGAAAAGGTTCTATTACCTCAGTCCAAGCGGTTTATGTGCCGGCAGATGATTACACGGATCCGGCTCCGGCTACTACCTTTGCCCATTTGGATTCAACTATTGCCTTGGAAAGGTCTTTGGCAGAACAGGGGCTTTATCCGGCAGTTGATCCCCTGTCTTCTCCTTCCCGTGCATTGGCCCCGGATATTGTGGGACAGGAACATTATGATATAGCAGTGCAGGCGCAAAGAGTCCTGCAAAGATATAAAGATTTGCAGGATATTATTGCTATTTTAGGAATGGAAGAGCTATCTGACGAGGATAAATTAACTGTTACCAGGGCTAGGAAAATCCAGAGAGCTTTAACGCAACCATTTTTCGTGGCAGAAACTTTCAGCGGAATTAAAGGAAAATATGTGCCAATCAAAGAAACCATAAGACTGTTTAAGGAAATTTTGGAAGGTAAATATGACGGGAAGCCAGAAGGCGCTTTTTACATGATCGGCGGAGCGGAGGAAATAGGACAATAGAAAAATGTATTATTTAAAAAATTAAAGGCTTTCAAAAGCCCCGTCCAAATGAAGATAATAAGTTTCTGTTTCTAAATTTGGAAATTGTTCTTGAATTTTAGTTTTAGCGCTTGTTAAGTCTTCAGCATGCTTTTGGGCTGTATCTTCTTGCCCGTATGCTCCGCAGTCTTCATGATTTATTAAAACTACTTTTTTAATATGGTGTAATCTTTGAGAAATTTCAACTTGTTCAAGAATTTGGTCTAAATTTTTTACTCCTCCGGCCCAAGCTACCCGGTCATACGTTTTGGGCTGAAGATATTTGGAAATCCACTTATTGATAATTTCCTGCAGCCTAAAATCTATGCAGGTTACTACCACTGCTTCTGCTTTGTGATCCATGGTAAGATATTATACAATATCACCATCACCATGCCGTTGCATTTAAAAATTGTTACGCCGGAAAAACAGATATTTGATGAGGAAGTGTCTCAAGTGAATGTTTCAACTGCTGACGGGCAACTTGGGATTTTACCTAATCATGTCAATTTAATGGCAAAGCTTGCACCCGGAGAGCTTGTGATAAAAAGAGGGGGTAAAGAAGAATCCCTGGCAATTGGCACAGGTTTTTTACAAATGGCAGGAAATACTTTGACTGTCATGACTGATTTGGCAGTGGAAGAAAAAGATATTGATGAGAAAGCTATGGAGGAGGCTAAAAAAAGAGCTGAACAAGCTTTAGAACAAACCTTGTCCGGTGAAGAATACGCGGAGACCTTAGCCGCTTTAGAAAAATCCTTAGCCCAGCTTAGGGTTAAAAGAAGACACAAAATAAGGTAATAAATGGCTAAAAGTGAAAGTCCCGAACTGTCTATTATTATCCTAAATTATAATGTTAAAGATCTGTTGTTAAATTGTTTGGAGTCTGTTTTTAAAAGCAAAGGCAAAGAGGATAAATGGCAAATTATTGTGGTGGATAATGCTTCATCTGACGAATCGGTTGAGGCAGTAAAAAAGAAATATTGTAGTCTTTCGACTGCGCTCAGGGTAGATTTGATCGAAAACCAATCAAATCTAGGATTTGCTGCCGGGAATAATGAAGGTGTTAAAAAAGCAAAAGCCCCGGTGATTTTATTTTTAAATCCGGATACTTTAGTTTTAGACAAAGCTATCCAAAAATCACTTATTTTTTTACTATCTGATCCGGATATAGGAGCTTTAACTTGTAAAGTGAATTTACCAGACGGCAAAATGGATTATTCCTGCCATCGGGGTTTTCCTACTCCCTGGAATTCTTTGACTTATTTTTTAGGTCTTTCTAAATTATTTCCTAAATCTGCTTTTTTGGCAGGTTATACAGCAAGCTATATGGATATAACAAAAACTCATGAAATGGATTGCGGTTCAGGGACATTTTTAATGGTTAGAAAAATTGCCGGAGATCAAATAAACTGGTGGGACAAAGACTATTTTTGGAATGGTGAGGATATAGAATTTTGTTTTTCCTTAAAAGAAAAAGATTGGAAAATATATTTTTATCCTGAGGTCCAGATCCTCCATTTCAAGGGTTCATCTTCCGGCCTTTGGTCCACTTCCAAGATTAAAGTAGAACAGCATGTTAAACTAAAAACAGCCTCTCATGCCGCCTCTGCCATGAGAATTTTTTATAAAAAACATTATTATGACAAGTACCCTCCATATTTGCGTGATTTGGTGCTTTTAGGAATTAAATCATTGGAACATTACAGAAGGTTTAAAATTATTACAGGATTAAAATATGAGTGATTTGGACCTATCAGTTATTGTTTTAAGCTATAACACAAAAGATATTACTAATAATTGTTTGAATAAACTTAAACAATCTGTTGAATATTGCCAAAAAAGATTAGGAAATAAAATAGAAGTAATTGTTATAGATAACAATTCAGAAGACGGTTCAGCTCAAATGATTTTACAAGATCATACTTGGGTGAGACTAATAGCCTTGGACGAAAATACAGGTTTTTCAAAAGGTAGTAATTTGGGTATGCAAAAGTCAAAATACCCTTTTATTTTACTTTTAAATTCTGATGTTTATTTGCAAGAAGAAAGTTTATATAAAGGACTTGCTTACTTTAGAGTTAATTTAAATTGTGATGTTTTAGGGTGTAAATTAACTTATGCCAGTGGTAAATTTCAGCCTTCTGCCGGTAATTTACCCAATTTTTTTAACACTTTGTTTTGGATTTTTGGGATATCTGCCCTACCTTTAGTTAAAAGGTTTACTAACGCTTTTCATCCAACATATAATTTTTTTTTTGCAAAAGCCCACCAGGTTGGTTGGGTAACCGGCGCTTTTTTTATGTTAAAAAGGAAAGTTTTTGAAAAAACAGGCGGATTTGATGAAAATATTTTTATGTATCTGGAAGAGGTAGAATGGTGTAAAAGAATAACAAAATTAGGATTTAAAATTTGGTATGCGCCTCAATTTGAAGTGACTCATTTGCATGGAGCAAGCAGTAGGTTGTATCCTCAAAGGTTATATATTAATGAATTAAAAAGTATGAAATATTATTTCAAAAAACATTCTCCGAATACATTATTATTAATAAAATTGATTTTAGTTTTAGGCACACTTTTTAGGACTATTATTTTTACTCTTTTGGGCAAAACCGTCAGAGCTAAAGCATATTTGGAAGGACTAAAAGTAGTTTAAAGTTTAAAGTTCAAAGTGCAAAGTTATAAATTTATGACAAAGATTGCAATTGTTACTGTAAATTTTAATGGTAAGGATGATACTCTGGAGTTTCTGGAATCCTTAAAAAAACTACAAACTACCGACTATGAACTAAAAACTATTGTAGTGGATAATGGTTCCTCAGATGATAGTGTGTCATCGATTAATCAAAAATTTCCCGGTGTGGATATTTTACAAAATGGAGCTAATGAAGGCTTTTCCGGCGGATACAACAGAGGGATGGCATATGGATTGGCTTGGGGGGCCGATTATATTCTAATAATTAATAATGATACTCTAATCAAAGATGGGGATCTTTTACAAAGCTTAATAAAAGTTTTCAAGTCTGATGAAAGTATTGGTATCGCCTCCCCAAAAATTTATTTTTCCCCCGGCTTTGAATTTCATAAAGACAGATATAAAAAAGAGGATTTAGGGCAGGTTATTTGGTATGCCGGCGGCAAATTTGACTGGAAAAATATCATGTCGGCGCATAGAGGCTTAGATGAGGTAGATGAGGGACAATTTGAGGGGGTGGAAGAAACCAATTTTGTGACCGGTTGCTGCATGATGATAAAAAGAGAGGTGCTGGGAAAGGTCAATAAACCTGAAAGCGGACGCGGTTTTTTTGATGATACTTTATTTTTATACTTTGAAGATACGGACTTTACCAAGCGGGCCAAAAAGAAGGGTTTTAAAACTTACTACGGCGGTAATGTTGCAATTTATCATAAGGCTTCACAAAGTACCGGAATTGGTTCAGAGATTACTGACTTTTTCCATACCAGAAACAGGTTAGTTTTAGGCTTTAGATACGCGGGTTTAAGAACAAGATTTGCCTTATTTAGAGAAGCTTTAAAGTTTTTAGTATTTGGCAGGAAAGCTCAAAGGTTAGGGGTGTGGGATTTTTTTAGGGGCAAAACAGGATCTTCTGAAAGGTATATAAAGGAAGTCAGAAAAGCAGAGTATCAATTAGAACTTTCTATTTGCGTAGTCAATTATAATACAGCTGATTTAACCAAAAATCTTTTGCAAAGCATTTTTACTCCAAACTCCGGCTTTAATCCAAAAACTATGGAGGTAATAGTTTTGGATAATGGTTCAGATGATAATTGCAAACAAATTATCAAAGACTTCCAGCTCGCCTTGCGAAGCCACGCTCGCTTTGCGAAGCAAGCCAAGGGCGGGCGAAGCGGGCCTAAAATCAAGTTTATCCAAAACAAAGGAAATGAAGGTTTTTCTAAAGGTTACAATAAAACTATCTCTTTTTCCAAGGGCAGATATATTTTACTGCTAAATTCTGATATAGAAGTATTGGATAATAGTTTGACCGGACTTTTAAACTTTGCCAAAGAATATAAAGATAATGCAGTGTTGGGGGGAAGACTATATTTTCCTGATAAATCCAGCCAGGATTCGGCTTTTAATCTACCTACTATAACAGGTGCTTTTAAAGAATACTTCTTAGGTAAAAAGGGTTCATATTTTATGTATGTGCCCGCTCCGCCCGCGGAGCGAGGCGAACCAGAGGGTGGAAAAGCTGTCCAGGTAGAAGGGTTGGTTATGGCTTGCTTTTTGATACCTGAAAAAGTTTTAAATAAAGTAGGACTTTTGGACGAGGAAACTTTTATTTTCTTTGAAGATATTGAGTATTGCCGAAGACTCAAACAATACGGAGTGCCGCTTTATTTTATCCCAACTGCTAAATTTATCCATCATCATGGAGGTTCAACTAAAAGGATAGGTCAGCAAAAAGCTTATGAGCTTTTACAAAAAGCTGCCAAATATTACCATGGACCCGTTTATTATTTTCTATTAACTTGGGTTTTGAGAATAGGACAAAAATTGGGAAAAACCAAAACTCCTATTTCTCGCTGGACGATGACCTAAAATATTTAAATTATATGAAGCAGTCAGTAAAATCTAAACTTCAAAAAAAAGAGCAACCTTTTTTACGTATTAGAATTCCTCGAACATCTTTACTACCTCCTGCGCTATTATTTATTGTTTTACTGTTTATAATCCTTTTATTTATTAAAAAGACTCCGGGTCAGAATAATTTAGTAACTCAAGAAAGAAGTCAACAAAAGAACATAGAACCGTCTGCTAACTTGGGTAATACGTTTGAAAAAGGTCACAAAATTGCTTATTTAAAAGACTTTTCAGACTCTAAAAGCTGGATGTCTGTATGGATTTACGATTTGGATACTGAAACTGAAAGAGAAGTTGTACCGGCAATTAACTCTTCCGTTTTTTGTCGGGAGGGATGTCCGGATCGTTCATTTTCATTTTCGCTGGATGGGACAAGACTTGCGGTGGATCTTTTGCTTAACGGAGAAGAGGAAGGATTTGGCATCGTAGATATCACGCAAAAAAAGCCTGAAGTAGTATATATTGATAAAGGAATATTTTATTACGATAAAAATTATGACTCGTCTATCCTCTACTATAAAGATTTAGTCAGTAATACAAAACAAAAGATTGGACGATATTTTCCTGCCGGGTGGCTTTCTAAAGATGAGGTGATAATGAATTATCGTGATATCAACCAAGAAAAGACGGGTGATTTCATTATTCTTAACACTGTAACTTTTGATAAAAAATTGATTAAAGTTGAACAGTTGTATAATCAACAAAAGATCATTCGTATTCAAGTTATTTCTCCACAAAAAGATAAAATACTACTTTCGTTTTTAGATAAACCTGCAAAACCCACACTAGGGTTAGTAAATCGAGAAGGTGCGCTGCTTTCTATTTTTGAAACGCCTCCTCCATTTGAGGATACATACCCCGCTCTTAACTATGGGGATTTAATGAATGTTTCTTGGTCTCCTGATGGAAAGTACATTGCAGCACAGATTCGTTCTGCGTATCCAGATTTATCTAGTAATATCAATATATATGACGTTGAAAAGAATAAATTGGTTCAACAAATTCCTGTCAATGAATTTTTAACTGGTAATGGGTGTTGGCTTTCTTCTCCGGGAGGTGAAATTTTAGTAAGCATTATAACGGTTGAAGATCAAGGCGGAAACACGAGCCATAGAGTACGACTGTTCAAGTGCGTAAGTCCTGTTTGATAAACTTTCTTGGGGAGAGCTTACTATGTCATCTTCAATTAATATATGGTCTGGACCGATAACTGTAGTGAAATGATGGTGACCATGAAGATGATTTGCTAACCAAACTTCTTTATGGGCAATGACCGGGTTCCTCAGGTTTAATATTAGTAAGCCCATCTCAGGATGCATCCTTAATCCTCTTTTTTTAGCTTCACTCCAATCATGCCTGTTAAGAAATGGCAAAGATTCAGCTACTCTAGGAAAGTCAGCAAGCGCACCCCAAGCAATTAGAGGAAAAGCTACAGCCATTTTTAGTAGTTCCTGTTCAGTTAGTCCCTGGTATGCGAGTAATAGTGGACCAAAGCGTGCTATGCCTTCCAGAAGCATCTCTGCTCCCATAATCGCTAATGTTCTCCTGGTGTTTTTGAAAGCCACGTCTGTCATATAGATTGGAATTCGTCTTCTAGCTAACTCATCAAGGAGTGGTTGGTAAGGTTTCCATCCTAAAAACTCATTGAGTGTTTTCAGGGGATGATCAACGTAATCCTCTGGTGTTCCAGTTTCTAAAAAAATCCTTCTATATTCTCTGGTAGCAATTGAGGATGACGGGATATAAGGTGAGCTTTATAAATAATGGTATAGTGTGCTTCTGGTGTGTGGATATTTGTAATATTGCCACTTCTCTCGAGTCTGATATTTCTTTCTATTGACATAACTATCGGATTATATCAGCTTGGGGGTAGTAGGTTAACCTATAGTTTATGTCCGGAGGGAAGGATTCGAACCTTCGCAGGGATAACCCGACAGATTTACAGTCTGTTGCAATTGGCCGCTCTGCCACCTCCGGATAGATTCATATTATACTCAACTGTCCTACTCATTTCTACTATTTAGATTATGATTTAAAATTAATCTGGTATATAATTTGGTTATGTCCTCAGGTTCCTGGAAGGCCAGAAAAGAATATTCAAAACTTTGGAAATTTAAATTCCTATCACGGCTTTCCAATTACATGCTAATTACTGTGCTAAGCTTTTTACTTTTGCTTTTTGGAGCAGTGATATTTTTTGCCACCCAAATTCCCTCCCCGTCTGATTTAACCGACCGTTCAATTGCCGCTTCCACCAAAATTTATGACAGAAATAATGAGCTTTTATATGATATTTACCAAAATCAAAACCGGACACCGATAAAATTAATTGATATTCCTCTTTATATCCGCCAGGCAACCATTGCTATAGAAGATAAGGATTTTTATTCCCACTCAGGTTTTTCTATTCCCGGCATAATCCGCGCTTTATTTGATCTGGCAGTGCACAGACGGATAGAGGGAGGCTCTACTTTGACCCAACAACTGGTTAAAAATGCCCTGTTGTCAGGAGAAAGAACAATGACCAGAAAATTAAAAGAGTTTATTCTGGCTGTGCAGGTGGAGCGGGCTTATTCAAAAGACCAGATTCTGGAAATGTATCTTAATGAAATTCCTTATGGCGGCACTTCTTACGGCATTGAAGCTGCGGCCAATTTATATTTTGGCAAATCTGCCAGGGATTTGAATTTATCCGAGGCAGCTCTCCTGGCCGGTTTACCGCAAAGGCCTTCTGTTTATTCTCCTTATGGCACCAAGCCTGAATTGGCAAAGGTGAGACAAAAAGCAGTTTTAAGGAGAATGGTTGAAGATGGTTATATTACGGATGACCAGTCTAAACAAGCCGCGGACCAGCCTTTAAGTTATAGAACTTCCCAATCAGAAATAGGTTTTAAAGCGCCCCACTTTGTTTTATATGTCAAGCAAAAATTAATTGAGCAATTTGGAGATAAATTAGTAGAACAAGGAGGATTAAGAGTGACAACCACTTTGGATTATAAACTGCAAAGATGGGCAGAAGAGATTGTTAAAAAAGAAGTGGATGGTTTATCTTCGGCCAAAGTTGGTAATGGGGCGGCGGTTGTAATGGATGCAAAAACCGGGCAAATATTAGCCTTAGTTGGAAGTAAAGATTACTTTGCAGATTCTGCACCGGAAGGCTGCATTGAAGGACAAGGTTGTACCTTCGAACCTAATGTGAATGTGGCCTTATCTTTACGCCAGCCGGGTTCCGCTACCAAACCTTTAGCTTATTCTGCTGCTTTACAAAAAGGATATACAGCGAACCAGGTTTACATGGATGTTAAAACAGAATTTCCGGGAGGAGATAAACCTGCTTATATTCCGGTCAATTATGACGGTCAATTCCGGGGTCCGGTGCAGATGCGTTATGCGTTGGGTAATTCCTATAATATTCCGGCAGTGAAGAATTTAGCCATGGTAGGAGTACAGGAGGTAATGGAGTTAGGTTATAGGATGGGGCTTGCCGAATGGGAACCCACCAATGAAAATGTTAATTCAGTAGGTTTGAGCTTAACTTTGGGAGGGCGGGAGGTAAGACTTTTGGATTTAGCCGCCGCTTTTGCCACTTTAGCCAATAAAGGCAGCCAAAATGATACGATTTCTATCCTCAGAGTTACAGACAGCAAAGACAAGACTCTGTTTGAATATCGTCAAACGGATGGCAGAAAAGTTTTGGATCCCGGTATCGCTTTTATTATCTCGGATATTTTGGCGGACAACGGGGCCCGAACTGCTGCTTTCGGTTCAAATTCAGTTTTAAATATCGCGGGTAAAACTGTAGCTGTGAAAACAGGCACTACCGATGAAAAAAGAGATAACTGGGCAGTAGGTTTTACCCCTTCCGTGGTAGTGGGAGTTTGGGTGGGTAATAATGATAACTCTCAGATGAGTCCGGCGGTCGCTTCGGGTATGACGGGAGCTTCCTCTATTTGGAATAAAATTATGGCCCAAGTTTTAAAAGATAAACCAAACGAGCCTTTTGAAAAACCTGCCAATATTACGCAAATGGATGTGGATGGATTGATGACCGGCAAGCCGCATAACGGTTCCCCTACCAGAAAAGAATATTTTATTGCCGGAACAGAACCTAAAGGAGAATCTTCAGCTTATCAACATCTAAAGATTTGTAAGCAAAATCCTCATAGGCTGGCAAATGATAATGAAGAAACGGAAGAAAAAGATATAATTGTTTTGAAAGAAGATGATCCGACAGGGGCTGATAAATGGCAAACAGGCATAGATCAGTGGGTTTTGACAGCAGCCAATGGTATGTTTGTGGGCACTGCCAAGGGATGCAGCGGTGTGCCCGGATTTACTTCCGGAGGGGGCGGGGTTATTGAAATAGTCAATGTGGGAAATGGGGCCAATGTGCCGAGAGTATTTGATGTGCTGGCTAAAGCTAATTCCCCTGACGGAGTAAAAAAGATTACCTGGCTAATTGACGGAGCAGTTAAATCAACTTCAACCTCAGAACCCTTTGCATTACATGTAGAGTTTCCGGTTGGAGATAAGGGTTCTCATACCATTACTGCAACACTGGAAGATAATAACGGCGGCACATTCTCCACCTCCATTGGGGTGACTGTTGCATTATAGCAAGTTATATCTTATCCAATGCTCTCAAGTTGTTTATGAAGTCTCTGATAGAAGATGGAGAGGTAGGATTAGATAATATACTGGCTAGCTTCGGAATTTCAGGTTCATTAATGCCGCGTAAGCCTAAATTTGTTACATGGATTAATTGATTTCTTGCTTGGTAATACAATTCAGGTGGCAGTTTACGCATTCTCCAGAAGGTGATATTTCTGCTGGATTCTTCCTGTCCGAATGTTAATGGATCGGTTGGTACGGATACTGTCATAATAACTGGAAAGATAGCTGCTTTTGGGTAGATTTGTAATGGAATAGGTGTAGAAAAAATACCTCTTTTAAAAAGAGATTCAGCTGTGCAAAGCAACACATTACATATAAAATTTAAATCTCTTGCTGTACCCCTTACCTCCAAGAGATCCATGATTTCTAATATGGAGGATTGATTATCAGTGCCAAAGAGTCTTTTTGCTTTTTTATTTAGAGCTCTCCAAACATATTTTTCAGGATTAGATTCCGGCATAAAAAGTAATCTTATCACGTAAGAATGTTAATTGCAAATCTATAGGCCAGGCGGCAGGATTAGGAATGGCTGTTTTTTTGACAGCAAAACTTATACATTACCAATAACAAAGGAAAACCAGTTAATTTTATCTTTGATTATTCTGACAACAAAGCTAAGATTTTCTATTATAGAAAGCAACTAAAATTTCTAAAATCGCTTGCGATGACGATACTGACTTCCAATACGGCTACCCTTTTGTCCAAGCTAAATTTGTCCGTCACTCTTTTGTGAATTTCTGCAAGTCTTCCTAAAGTCTTCCCTCGACCAGTTTTTAATTGTATTAGCCTTGTGGGATGGAATAGTTCTAAGTTTGCTCCTTTTTCTTTCTCCAAATCCTCGCTAATTTTCAAATCTAATTTTTGATTTGCTGTTTTGAAAATTTGCTCTAATTCAACAAGAGGATTGTCTGTGTTATTAGTCAGCGCTACGGTTAAAACATATTTTTCACTCGTCTCATCCTTTTCATTTAAGTAGTAAATCTTACCAATTTCAAAAATTGCTATATCTTTGAAGTCAAGTCTAACATTTCGATCGATTACTTCTAATAGATTAGGCCAAAGACTTTCTCTTAAGTATTCGGTTTCCGAAGACATTGGATTTGCCAGTTTGACCAGTCTTTTATCAGCTTTTTCCTTAGTCAAACCTAAAGCATTTAAAACCCTGGTGGAATAAAAAGAATAAGTTTGAACTTCGGTTAAGCCTAAACTTACAAGAGCATCTTTCAGCTTTCGGATTAGTACGAATTGTTTTTGGTCTCCTTTTGGTTTGTATTCACCTGCTAAACTTTTAGCAGGAATTTTTTCATAGCCATATAATCTGGCTACTTCTTCAATTAAATCTTCCTCTATATTTATATCCAGCCTCCAATATGGTATTGTCACTTCCCAAACTACATTCCCATTTGATGAGTAAGAAGCTGGTTTACAGTATAGTCTTGAGAGGTATTCTTCTACTTGTTTATCTGTAAAGTCTATTCCAACTAAGGCATTTAAGTTGCTTAAAGAAAGATTAACTACTTTTTGTTGGTCTTGAGAATTGCCAACTATTGATATGGCAGTTAATTTTCCGCCTGGCTCCTGATACATCTTTATGGCTGCATTTAAAGCCTGAAGCAGTCTGGTTTTGGTTAAACCATGCTGAAATCTTTTGCCGGCTTCGGATTGCAGATTTAATTTAGTGGCAGTTTGTCTTAAATTGACAGGGTCGAAGATTGCTGCCTCAAGTAATATAGATGAGGTATAGTTAGAGACTTCAGTTTCTTTCCCTCCCATGATGCCGGCAATGGCGATTGGGCCACTTTTGTCTGTGATAACCATATCCGATGTGTCGGGTTGTCTTACTTTTCCGTCCAAAGTTTGCAAGGTCTCTCCTTGCGAGGCTAATCTGACACTAACTCTCCCGCTTACTTTGCCGGCATCAAAAGCATGCAAAGGCTGGCCATATTCCAGCATTACTAAATTAGTAACATCAGCAATATTATTAACCGATCTCATACCGGAAGCTTCTATTTTTTTTACCCAATCTTCCGAGGATTTATCCACCTTAATTCCTTCTATTTTGGCAATACAGTAAAACGGACAAAGCTTTAAGTTTAAAACGTCAACCTTTACTTCGGGTAAGCTTTCCTGATTCCAGACGAATTCAGCCTCTTGTGGCTCGTTAAACAGGATATTTGAGCCTGTAATAGTAGCTGCTTCATAAGCTACACCTCTAATGGATAAAAGGTCCGCACGGTTATAACCTTTCATATCCAGTTCAATATAGTTTTTAGTTACTTCTTTCAAGCCAATAGTTCTTAAGGGTAATAATCTAACAAGTTCCTCTATGGAAACATTCAGATTAACCAGTTTATTAAGCCAATTAATAGATACTTTCATGTTTTCTTCCTCGTCATTCCTGCGAATGCAGGAATCCAATTAAAAAAGTCACGGTCCAAATTGGATCCCCACCTACGTGGGGATGACACTAATATTTTTCTAAAAACTTCAAATCCCCACTTTTGAAAAGCCTAATATCTTCAACACCGTACTTTAGCATGGCCATTCTTTCTGGTCCTACTCCCCAGGCAATGCCTGAATATTCCTTAGGGTCGATGCCTCCGTTTTTTAAAACTTGGGGATGGATCATACCTGCTCCTGCCAGTTCCAACCAGCCTGTGCCCCCGCAAACATTGCAGCCTTTCCCTTTACAAAAGATACATAGTCCATCCACTCCTGCACCAGGTTCCACAAAAGGATAATATTTTGGTCTAAGCCTTGCTTTAATATCTTTGCCTAAAATACCCTGGAAAAAATATTCAGAAAGGTATTGCAAATTGGCCATACTGACACCTTTATCTATATAAACAATCTCAAATTGTTCCAGAGTATGTTCGTGCCTGGCATCTAAATTTTCATACCTAAAGCACCTATCAATAATCATTACTCTCATCGGAGGTTTTAGCTGCCTCATTGCTCTGACTTGGCCATTGGAAGTATGTGTTCTTAATAATAATTTTGATTTTTGATTTTTGATTTTTGAATTTATATATAGGGTGTCCCAAAGATCTCTGGCCGGGTGGCCTTCAGGAATATTTAGCAGTTCAAAATTATATTCATCCGTATCAATATGAGGAGCATCAAATCTTTCAAAGCCTAATTTGGAAAAAAGATCAAGAGTCTCATTTAAAAGCTGAGTAACAGGATGTAAATGGCCTGTTCTCTTTCTAGCTTCCAACCCCAGGGGTTGGAACGTAAGTTTTTCATCTGCAAGTTTTTGGTAGGTTTCTTCACGTATGACTCCCCTTTTATCGTTTATAGCTTTTTCCAAATCCTGTTTGACTTGATTAAATAAAGGCCCAACTTTTCTTCGTTCTTCAGAGGATAATTTAGAAAATTCTTTAGGTAATAAATCCAAAGCCCCATTTTTGCCAAAAAGCTGTAAAAAAATCCCATCAAGTTCTTTCAAACTTTTAGCCTGATTTATTTTATTTAAATATTGGGTTTGTATATTTCTAATTTTATCTTCCATTTATCCTCCTAAATATAACAGATTTGCCTGCATTCCCCAACAGGAAATTTATATGATCATTTTCTTAAACGATCGTTAGATATTTTGATAACATTTAGCAAATAACTTGCAAAATTAGGCGTAAAATAGTTTAAAAAAACCTATAATTGTAATGAGGTCTTTGGAAGGGTAAAATTAATTGCTATGATGCGCCCTGATATAGAACCTGCAATAGAACATTGGGAAAAGATTGGATGGGAGTATTATGCAAGATGGCAACAAGCTGCCTTCCTACTTAATCCTTTTTTAGGACCAACAGTTGCTCCAGTTGATGGAGATTTGGCTGTTTTTATTGGTTGTGCTCCTGTACAGATAGATGCTTGGTTTAGTGTTCATCCCAATCAAAGCAAAGAGGAGCAATGTAAACACAGCTATTGCACAAGTTCAAGCAGAAGTATCAAAAAGGCATTCATTTTCTGTAGCTTCACACCTCTTACGCATCTTAACTGAAGAGCCTACATATAAGGAGGTTTGTCAAGTACCCTTTTCTTTAGACAGTTTGTCTCTACTCTCCCTAAACGCTGCTGGGCTCATCTTTAAACTGCTGTGAATCCT